>NZ_JBJLSF010000007.1:0-90911 GCF_050871885.1 Kineococcus aridisoli
CGCCGGGTCCTCGACCCGGCGGCCGTCGTGCGTCCGGTGCACCCGGCCACGGCGAGCGCAGCGCAAGGCTCAACAGCAGGCTCAACAGTCGGCTCAGGTGTTGAGCGTGTCGGCGAACAGGCCCAGGTCGTCGCCCTCGGTGACCTCCCACGCCTCCAGGCCGGGCGCGGCGAGCACGGCCTCGATCAGCTCGGTGGAGCCGCCGATGAGGGTGGAGTCGAAATCGATCTCGCTGACCAGGCACCAGGAGCGGTCGAGCGGCCACAGCAGGTTCGGTGACTGCGGATCGAACCAGTCGCCGGTGACCTGATCGCCCATGGCCAGCGCCGCGCGCAGCGGCCCGGCGAGAAGCAGGTAGTCGCGTCCGGGCAGCGACAGGCGTGGTGCGGCCAGGGCCCGGCGCAGCTGCACCGGCACCGGCACCGGCACCGGCACCGGCGCCGGCTGCGGTGGCGGTGGGGGAGGGCCGCCCTCGCTGTCGGCGTAGGCGAAGACGGTGAAGGAGCTGGAGCCGGTGAGCCAGCCGTAGCCCTCCCACAGGGCGTGGCAGCACTCCTGCTCACCGGTGAAGGGGGCCAGGACGTCCAGCAGCGCGGTCAGGGCGGCAGGCTCCAGGGTGCCTTCCTGGACGCTGACCTCCTCCCACAGGCCCTCGTCGGTGACGGGCAGCCGCGTCTGGCTGGGCGCGTCGCCGGTGGGTGCGGGGGTGGTGATGGCGCGCCACTGCATGAGCGCGTGCGGGGTGCGCCCGGTGCGCTGGCACACCTGCGCCCACGTCAGCCCCGCCCGCTGCGGCACCAGCCCGTGCGGCGCTGTCCCTGTCGGTGTCCCGGGCCCTTCGGCCGCGGGGGCCGACGCGGCGCTCGCCGATGCCGGCGCCGACGATGTTGAGGGCGGTGCGGGGAAGAAGTCGACGGGGTGCAGGATGCGCGCGTAGGCGGCGAAGCCGGTGGGCACCGTGCATGCCACCGTGCTGCCGAAGCCGCGCAGCCGACCGGTGATCCAGTTCCCGGCCGAGCCCTCAGGCAGGGCTCGCAGTCCTTCCATGCTCACCAGCTCATCCTGCCGGTCAGCACCCCTGATCGTCACCGCTCGAGACCACGCACTGTGGGGCGGCCGTCATCGACGGCACGAACACATGGGCGTCGAGCGAGCAGGAACCCTCCTGTGGGCCCGTCCTCTCGGGCAGCCTGTCCTGCATGGCCGGCACCGCGCGCTTGTCCGTCACAGCATCCGTGCGCATGCAGAGCAGTGGCAGTGGCAGAGTCAATGGCAGAGGTTCTGACCCTGGCCCTGGCCCTAGCCCTAGCCCTGGCCCTGACCTGCCGCGGCCGCGGGTGGCCTTGGTGGCAGCTCCCAGCCACCTGCTGCCGCACGATCACGACGAGCTGGAGGACGTGCGTGAGTGGCCCTTCCCGGTGAGCGTGGACTTCGCCGGGCCCTCGGGGGAGAGCCGCTACGCCGTGGCGCGCACGCTCTCGCAGCGGGTGACCTCAGGGGGCGCGGCTTTGGTGCTCGATAGCGCCTCGGGCGACCCCGAGTGGCAGCCACGCCCACGGGTGCTGCGCCGCGACCCGGATGACTGGGGACTCCTGTGGCCCTTCGATGGGTGGTGGGTGTGGCCGGATATCACCGCCAGCTTCCCCGAGTAGGCCTCCTTTACCGTCAGCGCACCTGTGGAGTGGGGCACGCGTATCAACCCGCGGTACGGGCAGGTACTGCTGACGCTGGCGATGCAGCAGCACTGACCCCGTCGTGGCGCTCGGTGTGCGAGCGCGTCGTGACATCGGTGTGCGAGCGCGCTCACCGGCGGGGCGGGCGCCGGCACCCCCCGGGGGGCAGGACATGCCTACGGCTGTTCACGAGTTTCGCTGGCAGAAGGCCCTCAAGGAGGCGTCGTGATCTGCCGATGACCTGACGGTGACCTCCGAGCAGGTGGTGGTGCGGTTGCTGCCCACCGATCCGCGCGACATGGTGCCCTCGGCGGTGCGCTGGGCGCAGGCCGTGCGGAGCGCGGTGGAGCGCGTACCCGGCCGCCAGATGCACCAGCCGGCACGTGAGTCGCTGGCCGCGGTGACGTGGGTGCTGGCAGCAGCGGCCGACTACGAGAGCCGCATCCCCGCCGACCACACCGCAACCGTGCTGACGCGGGAGGCCGGGGTCGGCGCCCGGGTGTGGCAGAAGCGCACCGCGTGGCTGCGCGAGCACCACTGGCTCGAGCACGATGCAGCCGGCGTCCACACCGGCTGGCGGCTGCGGTCCCCGGCATGAGGGACGCCGAGCAGGCCGGGGTGGCCCAGGTCGCCTTGGCCGTGCAGTGGACCCATGGCTGGACGACGACCTGCCCAGAGTGCGGCGGGCCGGAGTGGTGGACATGGTGGCGCTCACCGGTGGACGGCCTGTGGCGTCCCTCGCTGGGGCGCTGCAGCGGCTGCTGACACGCGAGCCGAGCATCTGGAGGTTAGCGCGTCACCGATCCAAGGTCTTGCTGGACGGAAGCGTCGGCGGTGAGGGCTAGCGTCTGGGCTCGACCTGCTCGCGACCGGAAGGCGCAACCGATGACCCCACAGGCGATGTCCCCACTGATCGGGGCGTTGACGGTGCGCGCCATCCACGCTTACGAGCGCGAAGACGCCTCGATCCTGCCTGGACTGCGCTCTCTGGGGGCTGTGATGGCCCTGCACGGCATCGCCGAGAACGGCGGTCTGGTCGGCGGCGGCATCGAGAACGTCTTCTTCAGCGAGAACATGCCGTCGCTCGAGGACGCGATCGCGGGCTTGCGCTGGCTCGCTCTCGACGACGTCGCCGCGCTGGTGGTCCGCGCCCGCCAGGAGTACCTGTGGTTTCGGCCCACCGGCTGGGAGGAGCTCTCCGAGGAGGGCACCTTCGTGTGGGATCAGCTCGACTCAGCGTTCTTCGAGATCGCCACCCTGGACCGGCTGGAGACGGCGATGGCTGCTCGCCTGCACCAGATCGCCCCGGAGCTGCTGCTGTCCTGACCGCCTGGGGAAGTCAAGTACCACCACCGGGGGAGTGCCGAGGCGGTGCTCACGGTGTCGCGCACATCGACACGCCAGGACGTCGCTGACTGCTCATGATCACACGCGTATCGCGGGATGACCCAGCGGTTACACGAGAGATGCTTCGTGGTCGCGACAGTACTCGAGCGCGGCAATCGCCCGCTGCGCGACACCCAGCATCCTGAACGCATGCAGGTCGCGTACGGACACCCGGTGGTCGAGTTGGCTGCCGGCCTCGGTGCTCAGCGGCAGGCGGCAGGCATCTGGGCCCGCGCCACCGTCAAGCGGGAATACCTGCCTTCGGTGCCCTAGGACGAGGACAAGCTGGCTGGCATCCTGCAAGCTCTGCCGGCAGCTGGCGCATCGCTGTGCACCTGGCTCGCCGCGACCAGTTGGCCGTGGATTCTGCATTCCCATCCCGCAGGAGGACCGCTACCTGGCCACCGATCCCAGAGCTTGGGGTCAGGGACAAGTCGGGCGCTGCTGGAGCGCGTGCACCAGTACGCCCGCCAGGCGGCGTTCTCCTGCGGTGAGCTGTGGGCCATCGCTGACAACGCGCGAGCGATCAGCGTGTACGAGCGTGCAGGCTGGGTGGTTACGGGCACCGTTGGGGTGCGCGGGTCCGCGGAGCGCCTGGAACGTCGCTCTGTGCGCGACTTCCGCTGACTCGTCGTGGTGCTGGTCGAGCAGCAGCCGCTCAGCCGTTAGCGCGAGCTGAACGTGCTCGCAGCGCCTGCGCCAGTGGCAAGAGGCCGGCGTGTGAGATGAGCTACACGCCGCGGTGCTGGACCGTCTCGGGCGGCAAGGACTGCTGGACTGGTCTCAGGCTAGTGCGGACTCCGTCAGCGTCCGAGCGAGAAGGGGGCAAGCTGACGGGCCCGAACCCCACCGACAGAGGCAAGCTGGGCACCAAGTACCACCTACTGGTCACCGCCGACGGCCTGCCGCTGAACGTCGTGCTGTCCAGAGTGAACCGGCACAACTCGATGTTCCTGGCTCCGATGCTGGACGGGCAGCGCGCCATCAAGGGCACCGGCCGCGGACGTCCCCGACGTAGACCGCTCAAGCTGCACGCCGACAAAGGCCACGACAATCGGCGTTGTCGCGCCTACCTGCTCCGCTGGGGCATCGCCGCGCGCATCGCCCGCATCGGCATCGAGTCCAGCCAGCGACTCGGGCGGCATCGCTGGGTCGTCGAGCGCGCCATCGACTGGCTGCTGGCCTACAAGCACCTGGCGCTGCGCTACGACTGCACCGCGGTCACGATCACCGCATTGGCGCGTCTGACCGTCACCTTGATCTGCGCCCGCCGACTACCTCTGACGAACTAATGCAACGGCTTCTTGGACCTACCTGCTGGCTGATGCTCGCTTCAGGCATTCATGCCACCACCGGCGGTACCGGCTCGGCCTGATTGGTGACGTCAGGAGTGCTCATGAGGCGGCGCTCGATGTAGCGATCACGCCACTGGCCAACTTGCTGGCGGATGTCGTCCAGCTTGTCCATCCACGCTTTGGCCCGCAAGTTTTCCACACCGTCCTGCTCCACCACGGGTGTGCCGTCGTCGAGGCTGAGCGTGCTGAGGTCCGCGATGGCGGCCTCGAGCGCCAGCACGGCAGTGTTCACCGTGCCCAGCCGGCCCTCCAGGGGGTCCGCGGCAGATGTGGCAGCGCCACGGGGAAATCCGCTTTCACGCAGCCAGCGGTGTGTGACGGTGGCATCGCCGCCATGCCCAGCGGCCAGGGCCTGGCCGCTCTCGTCGACAATGGTGGGGGCGGTGTTCCTGCGGCCATCCTCGATAGCACGGGCGAGGAGCTGCAGGCCGCGCTCGGTCGCTGCCATGTCCTCGAGCAGGGCCGCGACGGAGCGGCGGTCACCGCCAGGGCCGACGTCATTGCGGGGACCGCGGATTGCGTCGTAGCGGGCCAGGTAGTACAGGCCCCGAACGCGCAGCTCAGTGGTGGCGGGCCGCTCCGGTGCGTCGGCGGCCCGCTCCGCCAGCGCCTCATGCAGGAGCTCGCTCACCGGCTTGGAGCTGGGAACCCAGGAGCCGATGCTCGTGTCGGCGCCAGCGGTGAGCACGCTGGCCATCCGCTCAGCAGCCTCGGCCGTCATGACCCCACCGCGCAAGCCCCGCACCACCAGCTCCACGGCGAGTGGGACCTTCGTGCTGCGCCTGATGCGGGCGCCACGGCGTTCCGGCTTTTCCAAGTCCAGGAAGATTGGCTCGCGGATGGCCTTGCGGACCCTGTCCTGAGCGGTGGTGAAGAGGAACACTAGGTCCGCGAAGCGGTCATCGGGCTGCAGTCGGCTCACCCCCAGGCGCTGGGCCTCGCTGCTGGTGATCTCCCCGCACAGCCATGCGCGCTTCGCGTCCGTGTCAACCTGGCTGATGCCGTGGCGGGCAGCGGCGGCGACGCAGGAGCTGGCGAGCTTGCCGGAGCGGGCTGCGTCGTCCCAGGGACGCTTCGTGTTGATGTGCTCCTGCCCGATCTTAATTTCGACGGCGCCGGCCAGATCGAGGCCTGATGCGGTGCTGTCGGTGATCGCACCGACGATGACGATTAGGGGGATGACCATGCAGCGTGCCTGTGCCCGCTGCTCGTCGCTCAGCGCGGAGTCGGGCATGCTGATGAGCTCGCTGAGCTCGTCCAGCTTGCGCCTGAGGGGGGTGGAGGAGGCCGGGTAGGTGAACAGCAGCTCCGATGCGCTCAGCCCTAGCTGGCGCTGGGCATGGCTGGTGCGGCTGGTGCCTTCGCGCACCACGGGGAGGACGATCTCTGAAGCGCCGTCCTGGAAGGTGATGCGGGTCATCACCGCGATCGGCGCATCCATGATCCCCTGCTGGGAAACGGGCGGGTTGAGGTCGTTATTCGCGCGGGTGAGGTTCATGGCCGTCTCGAGCTGCGCTACCAGGTCCTGCCGCGACGCAGCGCTGATGCACAGCTCGGCTGGCCCACTGGTGACGGGGCTGGTGGCGCGCTGGTACAGCGAAACTCTCCCGGCCGCTTCCGCGGCCAGGGGGTACTCGACCATGGACCCGATGCGGGGGTTGTCCACGTCTGCGATCACGCTGGTGGCCCACGCCTCGCCCTCGACAAAGAGCAGGGTGGCGCCGGGGATGCGCATGCGGCGCGGCCGGCTCACCTGCGCAGAGATGTCGGCGGGATCGGCCCACAGGTAGGCGAACGAGCGCGAGCACCGCTCGTCCATGCCCAGCGTCTTGCGCGCCCGAGTGGCCAGCTCCCGCTGGGCGGAGGCGCCGGGCAGCGGTGGCAGCTCACGCACCGGGCGGGGGGCGTGCACCGAGCTATTGGTGGGGGTGCTGATCGTCGTCATGGGATCTCCGTCGGTATGCCGCTGAAAGCGGTGAGGGCCGCGCGCGCAGATACGGCCCTCACCGCATGCCGAGAGTGCAAGGCTGCCGCGCCGGGTCAAGCCGGCAGGGCCTCCCCGTCGCTGGCGGCCGCCCAGCGCCCACGCCGGTGCTGCTCGGCGTCCTGGCGGATCGCCTCCTGGATCCGGGCCCGGGTGGCCACGCCACCGCGCACGAGCACCCACAGCGTGTCCGGGGACAGTAGCTGCTCCTGCTGTGCCCGGGTAGGGACCTGGCTGGTGGTCTGCAGGATGGCCGCCAGGGTGAGCGTCGTGTACTCGACCTCGAGGGCGCTGGTGATCATCGCCGGCTCGATGTGCTCACGGATGCGGGCCTGCTCGTCCTGCCGCGCCCACGTGTCGGTGAGGTGACGCACCTCGTTGGCGAAGTGGGGGTGCTCGCGGTTGAAAACCAGCTTGCGGTTCTGGTTGTCCCAGAACGCCGGGATCTCGCCGCCGCGCGCATCCTCACCAATCTCGCCGGTGAACTCCTCCCGGGATAGCCACACCACCTGCGGCGTCGCCTGGCGGCGCACCGGCAGGCCCAGGACCGGACCAGCAGGATCGGGCGTCAGCGGCGTGCCGGGCGCTGCCTGATCCCCCGGCGAGCCAGGGCCGCTGCCGCCACCGGTGCCGCGGCCAGCGCCCGGGCCCGCAGGGGTGGCGGTGGCGGTGCCGGGGCCGGGCGTGGCAGGCACGCCCGGCTCGGTGCCGTTCGCCCTGGCCACCAGGCCCGAGCCGGCCAACAGCGCGCGCAGCCCGGTGTAGATCTGGGCGACGCGCTCCTCCCAGCCATGCGGCTGCTGCGAGCGGGCGGTGGCGGCGGCCAGCTCGTCGCGGATGAACTGCGGAAGCAGGTGGCCGTCGACGATCTCGTCGGCCCACTCGCGCGGCTTGCCCGAGTCGGCCAGGAACTGCGAGGTGCCTGAAATCATCAGGTGCGAGCGGGTGCGGTCCTGCTCGACGGCGAAGGGCTCGCTGCCGTCGCGGGCGATGGGCGGCTCGATGACCACGGCCACGCGCCTAGCCACCTCGGCGTGCCCGATGCCCAGCTCGCGGCAGGTGGCCACGTGCTTGCGCGAGTGCCACAGCTTGTGCGCATCGCCCCGGTAGCGCACCTCGGAGAAGCCCTTACCGCCGAACGGCATGTGCCGGGCGTCACCGCCGTTGCTGGGGGCCAGGCCGAAGCGGATTGTCGTCCCGTCGGCCAGCTGCACGCTCTGCTCTTGCACGCCGTCCATGGCGAACCAGGCGTCGTGGCTGCGCAGGCGGCGCGAGTCGATCCGATACTCGGTGCCGTCGGCAGCGTGCACGAAGCGGCCACCGGCGCTGGAGTGGCTGCGCGTCTCCTCGCGCCCGCGCCGGGAGCTGGCCACCAGCTCGACCGTCAGGCGTGAGGGGTCGTACAGGCGCTCGGTGATGGCGGTCTCGACGTTCTGCGCCGTCTCGTCGGTGAAGTAGTCACGCACGTCGTCTTCCAGGTGCATGCCCAGCTCGGCGAACACCATCCCGCCCCACTTGAGCACCTCCCGCGGGATCAAGGACGGAAAGTCGATGCCGTCCATCTCATAGCAGGGCACCACATCGTCGTAGACGTAGCGCACGCTGCCCGCGTCGTCCTCGACGAGCTCAGCAGGCAGCTGGCGGGTGACGTACGCCTCCTGCGCGTCGTCGAAGCGGATCCACATAAGGTGGCTCCGCTGCAGCAGGTCACCATCTCCAGGTTCCACGGCGATGATGACGAAGCCGGCGTGGTTCTGCGGTAGGGCCACCTGCCGCAGTCCCTGGCCGAAGCTGCCGTCGCGCGAGGAGGTCGACCAGGTCTCGTTGCCCGACTCGCCGATGTAGCGGAAGTAGTCGCGCATCTGCTGCGCGGACATCGCAGGGGCGGTGTTGGCGGTGACGACCTTGATCCGCGTGCCGTGCGTGCCGTCGGGCAGCGGCACGCCTACCTCAAGCGACCGGATCCACATCTGCGCAGCTCCAGCCTGGAGCTGGTCCCCGATGGTGATCATCCGGTCGTGCTCGCGCTCGCACGCCTGGATGAAGTTGCGGTAGCTCTCGACGGCCTTGGTATAAGGGGCGGAGCGGTCCGCCTCGTACTGCAGCCGTCGCGCCGTCGCCCTGGCCGTGGTGGTGACGGGCGTGTCACCCAGGTGAGGCCCAGCGGCGGGGGGAGGGGTCTTGTCGGGCTCGGTCATGCGCTGCTCCCGAAGGTCGCAGCCGCGGGTCCTGTCCCGCGGCGTCCTCACGCGGGAGCTGGGCACCGACCGGCTCTCGCACCGCCACCACCGGGTCCGGCCCGGGTCGTGCGGGCGGCACAGAACCTCAGTCGCGGTGCTCAGGTCTCCGCGGCAGTGCCACTTGACGGACCTCATGGTCTTCCCGGGGTCGGTGCCCCGGGTCGACCGCACCGTGACGCGGTTCCGCGTCGTTGGCTTCGAGCGTAAGGCACAGTGCCGATGCTGTCTTCCCCTTCCGTCCGAATGGCCCAAATGCCTCAGTGCGCCCCAGGTGGGTGCCGCCTTGAGCCCAGCCGGGGCGGCCAACGGCGCCGCGGGCGGCTTGAGAAGCCGCCACCCCGGCCGCTACCGCCACCGTCAGGGATGCAGGCCGGTCGCGGGGCTGAGCGTCTGAAAAGTCATACCCTGCCGATACGTGACGCTGAGGCCCACGGTGGTGATGAGGTCGACCAGGTCGTCGTTGGGCCGCGCGGGCAGCAGCACGGCGCAGTGAGCGGGCTGGTCGATGTGCCGGCGGTAGTCTAGGAGCTGGCCGATGGCCATGCGGATGTCGCTGCGGCTGCTGGAGGCCTTGGCCTCGATGAGGGTGGCGGTGGCGCGGTCGTAGGCGTCGCAGACGATCCTCGAGCCGTCGGGCAGCTTGGCGCTGATGACGGCCAGGTCACGGCCAAGGGAGCGCTGGTAGTCCAGCAGGAGCCGCTGCTCGTCGTAGGTCTTGGTCAGCGTCCCGCCGGGCAGGAGCACCTCGGAGGGTGTGGTGGCCGCGCTGAGCAGGCGGGAGGTGAGCATCGGGGCGCTGGGCTGCGCGGCGGGATCCAGGTCTGGGGCGGGCAGGTGGGCCTGCAGCACCGCCCACTCGGCGCCAGTCAGCCGCAGTGGGTTGGCGGCACCGGGCATGCGCAGGATCAGCGCGCTGGCGAAGGCGGGATCGGCCTGCAGGACCGCTCGGTAGAGCGGGGCGGCGAAGAAGGTGCCCGTGACTTCGATGCCGATGTTGTGGGTTGGCACCGTCGGCGGCTGCAGCCAGTAGCTGCTGGTGCTCAGCGCCGGGCCGGTGGCGGGCCCGGTGACCTTGCCGGTGGCGTACACGCCGGCTTCCCTGCCGCTGACCCACAGGGCGAAGTCGTCACCAGCGGCGATGTCCTTCAGGT
The DNA here is from genome assembly GCF_050871885.1 of Kineococcus aridisoli. Lineage (NCBI taxonomy): Bacteria > Bacillati > Actinomycetota > Actinomycetes > Kineosporiales > Kineosporiaceae > Kineococcus > Kineococcus aridisoli. The sequence continues at coordinate 9,790 of NZ_JBJLSF010000007.1, forward strand.
GTACGGCGACGGTCCAGCGCTGCAGCGGCTCCGCGTCCGGACCGTCTTCGTGCCAGCGGAAGATGTCCCACTTGCCTGGGTTGGCCTGCAGGATCCACGCGCTTGCCATTGCCGTCCCCGCCAGGTCGTGAGCTGCTGTGCTTACAGCTTAGAAGCCGTTGCATTAGTTCCTCGTGGGTAGTCGGCGGGCGCAGATGAGCGTGACGGCGAGGCGGGCCAATGCGGTGATGGTGCGTGCGCTGGTGTCGTAGGGCAGCGCCAGGCGCTTGTAGCTCAGCAGCCAGCCGGTGATGCGCTCCACCACCCAGCGGTGCCGACTTAGCCGCTGGCTGGACTCCACACTGATGCGGGCGATGCGCGCGGAAGGGGCACCTCCCGCGCGCGGGGGAATGCCGCGTCGGCGCAGGTAGGTGCGGCACCGTCGGTTGTCATAGCTCTTGTCGGCATGCAGTTTCAGTGGGCGGCGCCGGGGTCGGCCGCGGCCGGTGCCCTTGACGGCTCGCTGCCCATCCAGCAGCGGCGCCAGGAAGAGGAAGTCGTGCCGGTTGGCGCCGGAGATCACGACATTCAGCGGCAACCCATCGGCGGTGACGAGCAGGTGATACTTCGTGCCCAATTTTGCCCTGTCGGTGGGATTCGGGCCTGTCAGTGCGCCTCCTTTTTCGCCCAGACACTGACGGAGTTGATGCAGACCCGCGACCAGCCCAGCAGTCCTTCCTGGCCAGGGCGGTCCAGGACGGCGCCGTGCAGTTGCTCTCACACGCCGGCGTCCTGGCACTAGCGCAGCCGCCGTCAGCAGGTCGCCCCCACGCTACGCGCGGGAGGTGCCCCCGCCCCAGCCGTAGCCCGGCTCGAGCGGGAGCTTGGCCCAGCCGATGCCGGTGCTCAGCACAAAGACGATGCCCTCAAGGACTTCCGGTCATCGCGCCGAGGCCGGCCGGTGCGTCCAGGAGGTACCTCCTGCTAGGGGGCACCGCTGGCGGCGGAGCAGGGATCAGCGGCTCGAGCAGCTGCCACAGCTCACCGCTGATCAGGGGGTGGAGTTGAGTGCTGGCGTCGATGGCCATGCTGCCCAGGCTGCGCCTGCCTCACCACGACACGCCAGAGACCTCGACCGACTTCCGCAACGGCTTCTTAGTTTTGTGCCACCGTCTAGAGTTTCTCACCCCGCAATCGCGGTAAGGCAAGTCAGTGGTCAGGTTCCGCTGTGGCCGAGGCGCTCCTGGCGTGCAGCCAAGTGAGGTGCTGAAGATCACTAAGTCGGCCGCGGTCCTATGCGCGCCTATGACCGCGTAGCCAGCATGATCCTTTCTTGTGTTTTGGTGCTGAGACGGGTGTTGATGAATGCGCTGATCCGCTGACGGTCTAGGGGGCGCGCTTCGGGTGCCTCGGCGATCTCCCAGGGAGAGCCTTCGATGCCCTGGGTGAGCACGACGCCTACGCCGAGCTCGCGCGCCAGTGCTCGTACCGCATTGACGCGGTCCCGCAGTACTGCGGGTGCATCCATCGGCAGGTGAAGAAGGAGGTACGCGTGCGTGGCGCCGATGACGCGGCTCTGGTGGAGAGCGGCATACACGCTCGTGACGTCAGCGGCATCCGAGGAGTCGGTCAGCAAAGTCGCCACTTCAACGTCTTTGCCGGGTAGGTACATGTAGCGCCTCACCAGCACAGCGACGATGACGCGGCTGCCTTCGACTCCACCGCTCATCCTGGAAGTGGAGCAAGTGAATTCCTGCACTACCGGCAGCTCTACAACAACTCCCAGGGCCCATCCGTGGCCGAGGACCTCGCCAACGCGTTGATGGATGCTTGGTGGGCAGGCTGTCAGTACTTCAGTCGTATGCTCGTCCTCCTTCTCCGGCGCGTACGGCATAGCCTCCTGAGGGATCATGACGCCTTCTTTCGTGGTACCTGTAGCCAGGTGCTACCTGCTGTCATGGCACAGATCGGCAGGCAGTCCGGTGGTAGTGGCCGGGGTGAACCTTCGTGACGCGCTCCCAGCTCGATGGGGCGAGCACTGAGCGCGGCTCCTGCGCAATGCCCTCTGGCGGTGGATCGTGATCATTGCCGGAACCAACCAGCGATCGGCCCAGGCGTGCTCCCGTGGATTCCAGTCCTTGCTGCCACCTCCACTGACCATGCGCAGGCCCACGCACGAGCTGTGCAAGCGAGGGTGAAGTGGAAGGCGCCCGGCTGACCCAGCGCCGGCTGCACCGGCGTAGCGACTGCCTCGACCCGAGCGGCCTTCAAGGTGTGGCCGCTCGGGTCGCTTCCTGCCTGAACTAGGAGAGAGATCGCGAGGTGATGATGACGAAAGACTGCTCAGCCAGGTCCCAAAGACGCTCGGCTCCGGATCCAAGATGATGCAGTGCATCACACACCAAGATCGCGGAGACGGCGTCGCCCACCCAGCACATCGAGCCACCGGCGTAGGCAGGGTCGTGGACGATGTCGCTGACCTCCCTGTCGAAGGCAGGGTACGGCGCCTCCCAGCGGTATGGCTGCTCAGTGGCGAGTGTCGCGTGAGTCCTCATGGTCGTGAGGCACTCGAAGACCTCCTCGGCGTTGGGGTCCCAACCGAAGGGGGTGCTGGGCTCGTCAGTCATGGTGATCGGCTCCTGTGTCATGGCCTGCCCGAGTGGCGCGGCAGAGTAGGTATTGGCAGGCAGGTCGACGCGCGACCAACGCGGCGCCACATTCACCCGAATGCCGCAAGCACTGCGCCAGCTCCCGCGACAAGCCATCGGCGAGGTCACCCAGCGAAAGAGGCATCGCTCGAACGGAGCAACTTGCTCTCACCCCGCCGGCCGATCGACCAGCCACGATGACTCCAGTGATCAACCTGCTTGAGGAGCCCACCTACCCGAGCACACTGGAGCCGCTGGCCGTGATGATCCGTGCCAGCAGCAGCGGATCATCATTGACAGGACCTCATCGGCTGCAGGCGTGAAAGCCCTATGCGTGCTGCGCCGTCCAGGCTGCGTGCAGCCGCGAGTACGGCCCCCCGGCGTGCGCCAGCTCCACCGCCGGCCCCACCTCGACGACCCGCCCGGAGTCCACGACCACCACGACGTCGGCGGCTTCCGCCGTCGACAGCCGGTGCGCGATGGCCACCGACGTCCGGCCACTCAAAACACCCTCCAGCGCCCGCTGCAGCCGCACCTCGGTGGCCGGGTCGACGGAGGAGGTGGCCTCGTCGAGGACGAGCAGGTCGGGGTCGGCGAGGTGCGCGCGGGCCAGTGCCACGAGCTGGCGCTCGCCGGCGGAGAGGCGCTCGCCGCGCTGGCCGACGGGGGTGTCGAGGCCGTCGGGCAGGCCCTCGAGCCAGGCGGTGAGGCCGAGGTCGGCGAAGGCGGCGCGGACGTCGTCGTCGGTGGCGCCGGGCTTGCCGCGGCGGACGTTGTCGCCGACGGTGGCGTCGAAGAGGAAGCCCTCCTGGGGGACGGCGACGACGCGGCGGTGCAGTTCGCGGCTGGGCAGGTCGCGGGCGTCGATCCCGTTGAGCAGGACCCGGCCGGCGGCGGGGTCGACGAGGCGGGTGACGAGGCGGGCGAGGGTGGTCTTGCCGGAGCCGGTCTCGCCGACGACGGCGGTGCGGGAGCCGGCGGGCAGGTGCAGGGTGACGCCGGTCAGCACGGTCTTGTCGGTGCCGGGGTAGGTGTAGGCGACGTCCTCGACGCGCACGTCGACCGACCGGTCGGAGACCGGGCAGTCAGGTCGCTCCTTGAACCGTCGCGATGCCGAGTCGTTAAGAGTGCGTAGGGATCAGTTCGCTAGTGTGCTGACGCGGCCCGACCGGCTTCCGCCGCCCACGCTTTCGCTGGGCACAGGACACGCCCCCACCCGCACGAGACTTCGTGCTGCCTTGGGGATGTCCTGTGTCGTTGGTTCGTCGTTCCGCCGCTCAGCTCCAGGCCGAGCTGCCCACCGGCTCCGTCGTGGAGACGCTCATCGAGCAGATGCTCTACACGGCGGGCCACGGGCCCAGTCCCGGTGAGCGAGCCTCGTGGGAGAAGAGCCTGCCGGTGCTCGCCGCCGACCTCGTCGAGGCCGGGCTAGGGGAGGTCGAGGTGCTGCTCGAACACCGGCTGCCGCTGACGTCGAAGCGCGCGGACGTCGTGCTCGCTGGTGTGCACCCGACCACGGGCCGGCCCTCCTACGTCGTCGTCGAGCTGAAGCAGTGGAGCGCTGCGCACCGCTTCGAGGGCAACCCCGACCTCGTCGTGGTGCCGGGCATGGCGGGTCCGCCGAAGCTGCACCCGGTCAAGCAGGTGCGCGGGTACGTCGAGTACCTGCTCGACTTCACCCGCTCGCTGGAGTTCACGCAGGACGCCGTCGCCGGCGTCGCCTACCTGCACAACGCCACCCAGCCCGGCGCGGTCGCCCAACTGGGCGACTACACGATGGACCGGGCGGGCCGGCTCTTCACGGGCGCGGAGAGCGGCGCGCTGCGCGACTACCTCCGCACCCGTCTCGCGCCGGGAGTCTCCGGGGCGTCGGCGGCGGACGAGCTGCTCGGGTCGAAGGCGGCACCGTCACGGCAGCTGCTCAAGGCCGCTGCCGCCGAGATCCGGGACCGTGAGCAGTTCCTCCTCGTCGGCGAGCAGCAGGAGGCCGTGGACCTCGTATTGCACCAGGTGAAGCAGGCGAAGACCGGCAACAGCAAGCGCATCATCCTCGTCACCGGCGGGCCGGGTAGCGGCAAGAGCGTCGTCGCGCTCTCGCTGCTCGGGGAGTTGTCACGCAAGGGACAGACGGTCCTGCACGCCACGGGTTCGCGCTCCTTCACGCAGACGTTGCGCAAGGTCGCCGGGAAGCGGGCACCGAAGGTGCGATCCCTGTTCAAGTACTTCAACGACTTCATCGTTGCGGAACCCAACGACCTCGACGTCCTCATCCTCGACGAGGCGCACCGCATCCGTGAGACGTCGGCGAGCCGGTGGACGCCCGCGGCTCACCGGACGGGACGTCCCCAGGTCGAGGAACTCATCGCCGCTGCACGGGTGCCGGTGTTCCTGCTCGACCAGCACCAGGTCGTCCGGCCGGGGGAGATGGGCTCGAAGGAGGAGATCACCCGGCACGCGCAGCGCCTCGGGCTGGACGTCCTCACCGTGGAGCTGGACGCGCAGTTCCGCTGCGGTGGCAGCGCCGAGTACGTGCGCTGGGTGCAGCGGCTGCTCGGCCTCGACGACGCCGGTGTGGAGGACTGGGCCGGTGACGACACCTTCGAGGTGGTCGTCGCGGACACCCCCGAGGAGATGGAGCAGTTCCTCGCCGCCAAGCGCGAGGAGGGGTACTCCGCGCGCATGACCGCCGGGTACTGCTGGCCGTGGAGCAAGACGCCGTCCCCGGGCGGTGGCCTGGTGCCCGACGTGCGCATCGGCGACTGGGCGCGGCCGTGGAACGTCCCCGGCGACCGCGCCGTCGGTGACGCCCCACCCGCGGCGCTGTGGGCGACCGAGCCCGGTGGTTTCGGGCAGGTCGGCTGCATCTACACAGCGCAAGGCTTCGAGTACGACTGGAGCGGCGTCATCATCGGGCCGGACCTGCTGTGGCGGGACGGCCGGCTCGTCAGCGACCGGTCCGCCAACAAGGACCCGGACTTCCGCAACCGCACGCGGGTCAGCGATGCCGACTTCGACCGGCTCGTGCGCAACGTCTACAAGGTGCTGCTCACCCGCGGCATGGTCGGGACGGTGCTCTACGCCACCGACGAGGAGACGCGGCGGCAACTTCGGCATCTCGTGTCGAAGGGTTGATCGACTTCGCGCCGTAGTCAAGGTTGTTGCTCAACCTTGACTACGGCGTCAGCATCCCTCATGTCGTAGGCCCTGTTGGGGTCCTGATCCAGTCACGGCAGGCCGGGACCCCGCTGCGAGAGCGTCAGCCGTGGTGCTGCCGGCGCTTCACCCGTGAGCCCGTCGGTCGTGCCCGTCGATCCAGCGCAGTACGCGCGTGGTGCGTGAGCGTGGCGGGGGCAGTAGCGCAGCCCGCTCCCGCAAGGTCTCGCACGAGACGAAGCCCACCTCGATCAGCGCGGAGACGAACTCGTAGTCCTTCATGCGTGCTGCGACGAGCTTGGCGATCGCGAGGTCGTGCGCCTCCAGGCAGTGCGCCCGCCCCGGCGCGCTGGACCGGCTCTCCCACACGACGACTCGCTCGCGCCAGCCCTCGGGCAGGACCGCGGTGCTCCCGACACGCCCTGGGCGTAGTAGCCGTTCATCCGGTGGAAGTCGCTGTCCTCGCCGATCGCGCCGTCGACCGCATCGGACTTGCAGTTGTCCGGGTCGTCCCAGAAGGCGACGTCCGCCTCCACCGAGCCGATCACCGGATCGGGCAGGCCGTCCTCGTCGAAGGACCCCAGGATCGACTGCGAACCGATCACCACGACGTCGGGGTCGGCGGCGATCTGGCTGGCCGCCCGCAAGATGTGAGCCAGGTGTGCGCGCTTCACTCCGCGCCCCACGGCGAGGACGTCGAGGAGTGCTGGGCGAAGGCTCCGCGCACCCTCTGCCGCTCCTCTTCGGACAGCACGGCGGCGAAGGGGGAGTTCTGGCGCAGCTCCCGCGCCCGCGGGGACGGGGAGGTCAGAGCCGTCAAGATCCCCTCGACGGGTCCGTCGAGAAGGTCCGCCCACTCCGCCAGCCACTTCGCCACCTGCCCGCGGCGGTGGCGCTCACGCAGCACAGCAAGGTTGGCGCGCGCCTGCGCGATCGTGGCCTCCGGGTCGGTGACCAGGTGACCGGCCACGGCGTGCGCCAACCACAGGCTGCGGCGCTGGTCCCGGCTCAGCCGCGCGCCCGTGGCACGCAGCGCCTCAACGTCGGCGCGACGCACCCGGCGGTGCACGCCCGTCGTTGTGTGGGGCAGGTCGCCGCGCTCGCACAGGTTGACGACGTGCTGGCGCGAGACGCCGAGGAGGCGCGCGGCCTCACCGGTGGTCAGCCACTCCTCGCTGACCGAGGACCGGGTGTCCTCGAAGACGGCGGTGCGCATGGGGAGAGGGTACAGCACAAAACACAACAGACACAAACAAAGTGTGTGCTGTTTTCGTTTTTAGCGGCTCAGTGGGGCACGGATCGCTGCGCGTGCGCCGGTGCGGCGGCGACCCTGGTGTCCCCGTCGTCGTCCGAGCGGCATGCCGTGCGGGCGCCTGCACGCCGGCTGTCAGCCCTCACGGTGCGCGGTGAGCGCCAGCCGCCACGTGAGCCGGCCGCCGGCGTCGAGCACGCCGGTCTCCCCGGCGCCCGCGGTCGCCAAGTCCGCGGTCGCACCGAGCAGCGGTTCGACGCCCACGGACCGGTAGGGCGCCGCCTGCGGCCACCCGCGGAGGTTGCGCCACACCACGAGGGACACCGGTCCGGTGCCGCGCAGCACCTGCCACCGCAGGGACAGCCGGTCGGCGCCGTCGAGGACGTCGAGGCGGTCGGTGGTGACGACGGCGCAGCGGGCGGTGCCGTCGTCGGGGCCGAGGGCGTCGAGCGTCACGCCCGCGCCGTCGGGCCAGGTGGTGCGCACGGACCGGCCGGGCGTCGGCTGGTCGAGCACGCTCACGGGCGGCGCGCCGGGGACGAGGAGGCGGGCGGCGGGGGAGAGGTCGAGGAGGGCGTGCACGGTGTGCAGCACCGGCACGCCGGGTGGGCCGGTCACGTCGTAGGTCGCGACCACGGCCCCGTCCTGCACCGACAGCGAGCGCCGCAGCGACAGCGAACCCGTGCGCACCGACGCGCTCCCCGGTGCTGCAGGAGTCCACGGGCGTGACCACACGTCGCCGTGGTCGGGTGCGCCGCGCAGGGTGGGGAAGCACTCCTCCACCCCGCCGGCGTCGACGAACGCGTCACCTGGGCGGACGGCGGCGCGCGCCGACGCGGGCACGGCGGGGTTGCGCCACAGCCACTCCCGCTCAGGCGTGCGCAGCGACGTCCACCGCCCTCCGTGGGCGTCGTCGGTCTCCACCACCAGCGGCCGCGGCCGCCAGTCGTTCACACCCTCGCTCACACGCGGTCCAGCACGATCACGTCGCAGTCGCCGCGCGACCACGTCACCACCAGCCCGTCCTCCACCCGGACCGTGGAACCGCCCGAGCGGGAGCGCAGCAGCGTCCCGGTGGGCAGGTCGCCCAGCGGCACCCGCCAGGCGGCGGGGCGGCCCGGCCGCGCCCACGCCAGCACGACCACCGCCGCCTCATCCGTGTACTGCACCGCGTACGCGGCACCGGTCGGGGTGCCGTGCCGGCGCACCAGGCCGTCGTGCAGGACGTGCCGCACGGAGCGGTGCAGCGCCACCAGTTCGCGCACCCGATCCCGCTGCGCGGGGCTCCAGCGCAGCAGGTCCCCGCCCAGGCCCATCACCCCGGCCATCGCCACGACGCACCGGAAGTCGACGCTGACGGGCTCGCGGTCCAGCACGTCCGGCTCGTCGGTCACCCAGGAGCTCATCACCCACGGCGGGTAGGCGGACAGGAAGCCGTGCTGCACGGCCAGCCGGTCGCGCGGGCCGGTCTCGTCGCTGGGCCAGGCGACGTCGGTGCGGGCCAGCACCGCCAGGTCGATGCGGCCGCCGCCGCCCGCGCACGCCTCCACGGTGACGTGCGGGAACTCCTCCCGCAGCGCGTCCAGCACGCGGTGGTAGGCCTGGGTGTGCCGCCACGACCAGTCGTCCCCACCCGGTACGGCCGTGCCGCCGTCGGTGATCGCGCGGTTCATGTCCCACTTCAGGTAGCTGATCTCGTAGCGGGTCAGCAGTCGGCGCAACTGCGCCAGCACCCACGCCTCCACCTGCGGCCGGCCCAGGTCGAGGACGAGCTGGTGGCGCAGCCGCACCGGGTCCCGGCCCGGCGCGCGGTGCACCCAGTCGGGGTGGGCGCGGAACAGGTCGCTGTCCTCGTTGACGGCCTCCGGCTCCACCCACAGCCCGAACCGCAGGCCGCGCTCGTGCACGCCCGCGACCAGCGGCTCCAGCCCGCCGGGGAACTTGGCCTCGTCCACGTCCCAGTCGCCGAGCCCGGCGCGGTCGCAGGTGCGGCCGCGGAACCAGCCGTCGTCGACGACGAAGACCTCCGCGCCCAGGTCGGCGGCCACCTCGGCCAGCGCGAGCTGGTGCTCCACCCGCACGTCGAAGCCGGTGGCGTACCAGGAGTTCGCCACCACCGGCCGGTGCTCGGGGCCGGCGGAGCGGGCCAGGGTGCGCTGGTAGGCGTGCCACGCCTGCGCGGCCTCGTCCGGGCCGCCGGGCACCCACAGCCCGGCCAGCTGCGGGGTGGTCACCGACCCGCCCGGCGGCAGCGTCACCACGCCCGCCTCGTCGTCGGGGCCGCCGGCCACGCGCACGTGGTCGGTGAACGGCACGGCCTCCACCTGCAGCCGCCACGACCCGCTCCACGCCAGCGCCACCGCGTACGTGCCGGCGTCGCGACTCTCGCGGTCCTCCTGGCCGTCGCGGGCGCGGACGGTGACGACGGGGGAGGCGCTGTGCGAGGTGAGGCCCTGCCGGCTGCCCAGGCTGAACGTCCCGACCGGCAGGTCCACGACGGCCTCGGTGAACTCCCGCGACCACGCCCCCGTCAGCGTCCCGACGCGTGCGCCCGGCCCGACCGGCGGGGTGAACGCGCCGCCCCAGCAGCGCAGCAGCTCCACCGCGTGCCCGGAGCGGTTGCGCACCACTGCGTGCTTGGTGACCACGTCGTGGGCGGTGCTGCTGCGCAGCACCAGTTCCACGTCCACCTCGGCGACCTCGTCGGTGAACGGTGCGCGCAGCTCGTGCAGCTCCCCGCCGACCGTCAGCGTCACCTCGCCGGCGGTACGCAGCCGGATCCCGCGCAGCCCGTCGGCGCGGCGGGCGACGAGCTCGGCGGCGTGCGCGGAGCGGGTGCCCAGCGCGGTGGCCTCCAGCGGCAGCAGGTCCAGCGGTGTCTCGAAGGACGTGCGCCGCGGCGCCGAGGCCGGCTGCGCACCGCCGCGGGCGCCCCAGTGCACGCGCACCAGACCCGCCCCGTCCGGGGCGAGCGCGACGACGTGCTCCCCGGAGCGGGTCGGCAGCGTCCACGGGCCGCTCACTTGTTCGAGCCCACCAGGAGCCCGGAGACGAACTGCTTCTGGAAGAGGAAGAACACGATCGCGGTGGGGACCGCAGCGACGAGGGAGGCCGCCGCGATGACGTTCCACGCGCTGGAGTAGCCGCCCATGAGGTTCAGCAGCGCCGCCGTGATCGGGAACTTCGACTCCGAGCGCAGCACCGTCAGCGCCCAGATGAGGTCGTTGAAGATCCACGTCGTGGCCAGGGCCGCCAGCGCCGCCATCGCCGGCCGGCTCAGCGGCAGGACGATCCGCAGGTAGATGCGCCCCGCGCCCGCCCCGTCCAGGCGGGCGGCTTCGAACAGCTCCTCCGGCAGCCCGCGCATGAAGCCGTGCAGCACGAAGGTGTAGAAGCCGATGCCGAAGCCCACCTGCACCGCCACGAGCGCGAAGAGGGTGTCGGCGATGCCGAGGGACTCGCTGATCCGCGCCACCGGCACGAGCAGGATCTGCGGGGGCAGCAGGTTGCCGGCCAGCATCGCCAGCAGGATCGTCTTGCGGCCGGGGACGGCGAAGCGGCTGAGCGCGTACGCCGCCCACGAGGACAGCAGCAGCGAGGCCAGCACCGCGGCCGCGGTCACCGCGATGCTGTTGCCCAGCGCCCGCACCAGCCCGCCGCCGCTGAAGGCGGTGCTGAAGCCGTCGAGGGTGAAGGAGGCGGGCAGCGCCGCCAGCCCGCGCGCGGCGATGTCGTCGAAGGAGCGGAACGCGATGAGTCCGACGTAGACGACGGGGCTCAGCCACAGCAGGGTCAGCGGCACCATGACCACGTGCAGCCACGGCGAGCGGGCCCGCCGCGGCCGCCGCAGCGGCGGGGTCGCGGCCGTGCCGGGGGCGAGGGTGGTGGCGGTCACGACTGCTCCTCCGCGCGGGCCTGGCGGGCCAGGTAGGTGATGATGAAGCCGATCGCCAGGACGAAGATGACGACCGCGATCGCCGAGGCGTAACCGAGGTTCCCCGACGTGAACGCCTGCTGGAACATGTACGTGCTCAGCAGCTGCGTCGTGTTGTAGGGACCACCACGGGTCATCGCCCACACGATGTCGAAGGTGCGCAGCGAGTCGATGACGGTGACCGCGAAGACCACCGTGTTCACCCCGCGCAGCTGCGGCATGACGATGTGCCAGAAGCGCTGCCAGGCGCTCGCGCCGTCGACGGCCGCGGCCTCCTCCAGCGTCGCGTCGCAGCCCTTCAGCCCGGCCAGGTACAGCACCATGATGTAACCGACCTGCCGCCACACCGCGGCCACGAGGATCGCCGCCAGCGCCACGTCCGGGTCGGCCAGCCACTGCCGCTGCAGCGAGCCCAGCCCCACCGCCTCCAGACCGGCGTTCACCGGACCGCCCGGCTGGTACATGACCCGCCAGAACAGGCCGGTCACCGCCATCGAGACGACCATCGGCAGGTAGATCGCGCTGCGGTAGAAGCCCACCCCGCGGCCGGGCCTGTTCAGCGCCACCGCCAGCGCCAGGCCGCCCACCACGGACAGGACGCCGAAGCCGAGCACCCAGAGCGCGTTGTTGGTCAGGGCCGTGCGGAAGATCGGGTCCTCGGTCAGGTCGGTGAAGTTCTGCAGGCCCACGGGCTCGGCAGGGCTGATGCCGTCCCAGCGGGTGAGCGAGAGGGAGAAGGAGTTGGCGGCCGGCCAGAAGACCCAGAACAGCTCCACCGCCAGCGGCACCAGCAGGAAGACCCACACCAGCAGCGGCACCCGTCGCAGCCGGGCGCCCAGCGAAGGACCGCCCGGCCGGGCGGGGCCGCGGGCGCCGCCGGTGGGACGGGAGCCGTCGGACCCCCGCCGCGCCGGCCGGGCCGCGGCCCTCACGTCGCTGCTCACTGCCCGAAGACCCCCTCCGCGGCCCGCTGCCACTCCTCCAGGATCCGGTCGCGCGAGCCCGGGTCGGCGAGGAACTGCGTCAGCGCGGTGTCCGCCGTCGTCTGCAGGGCGTCGGAGGAGTCGCGGTTGAAGAACTGGGTGATCTCCTCGGTGGAGTTGAGCAGCTCGATGCCCTTCTGCACCAGCGGGCTGAACTGCGTGGTGTCGACGTCCGGGGACGTCGGAAGGTTGGAGGACCCGGACTGCTCGATGAAGGCCTGCTGCTGCTCCGGGGCGGCCAGGTAGGACAGGAAGGCGATCGTGGCGTCGGGGTCGGAGGTGCCGGCCGCGGCGAAGTAGCCGTCCGTCGGGGCCTCCTCGGCCGTCGGCACGTCCGGGTTGATCACCGGGACGGAGAAGAAGTCCAGGTCGTCGCGCTGGTCCTCGGGGAAGTACTGGGTGACGAAGGCGCCGATGAGGTACATGCCGGCCTGGTCCTGCGCCATCGGCACGGACGCGTCCTGCGCCGAGTACGAGCCCATGTTGGGGTCGAAGTAGGGGATGAGCCGCTCGTACTGCTCCATGACCGCGACGACCTCCGGGTCGGTGAAGGAGTGCTCCCCGGCCAGCAGCTCGCGGTGGTACTGGGCGCCGTTGATGCGCAGGTCCAGGTAGTCGAACCAGCCCGACGCCATCCACGGGGTGGAGCCGATGCCGTTGGCCAGCGGGGCCACGCCCTGGCCGGAAAGGTTCTCGCACAGCGCGAGGAACTCGTCCCACGTCGTCGGCGGCTGCACGCCCCAGCGCTCGAAGGCGCTCTTCTTGTAGAAGACCGACCACCAGTAGTAGTTGGTGGGGACGAAGATCTGGGTGCCGTCGTCGGCGCTGGACAGGTTCTTCAGCGCCTCGGAGAAGCCCGCGCACGCGCCGTCGCCCTCCCACATGCTCGACACGTCCAGCAGCAGGCCCTGGGCGGCGTAGTCGCGGGCCACCGACCCGGCGTACCAGCTCATGACGTCCGGCGGGTCGTTCGAGCGTAGGTAGTTGGTCAGCTGGGCGCGGAACTGCTCGGTGGCGACCGAGTTCATCGTCACCTCGCCGTCGTAGCTCTGCACGATCGCCTCGAGGGCCGCCTTGGGTGCGGTGTCCTGGATGGAGTTCTGGAAGACGATGCCGCCACCGCCGCCCCCTCCGCCGCCGGCGGCCGCGCCGCCGCCCTCCGAGCCGCTGGTGCCGACGCAGCCGGTCAGCAGGCCGGCGCCGCCGAGGCCGGCCGTGGCCGCGAGCAGGCTGCGCCGCGAGAGTCGGGAGTTCATCGTCGAACCTCCTGTGCGCCGTCGTCGGCGCGGTCGTGGTGGGTGGTGTCGGGTTGATCGGGTCGGTCGGTGGGGGTGGTGCCGGTCAGGAGGGCCGCGCACTCGCGCTGCAGGGCGACGTCGGCCCACATGCTGTGCTGCGGCGCGGCGTTGGAGCACACCACGGCGCCCCACGCGCCGAGGCGGTGCGCGTCGCGGACGGCCCGGCGGCACAGCTCCGCGCCGACCGGTCCCTCCTCGAAGCGCCCGTGCTTGGGGGTGTAGCCGACGTAGCCCTCCCCGAGCACCAGCGGTACCCCGCGCGCCGCGGCCCAGTCGGCGGCCACCTCCAGCCACAGCGTGAGCTTCTGCTCCACCGCCAGGCGGTGCTCGCCCCAGCGGTCGTACAGCCAGCGGTCGAAGGCCTCCGGGTCGCACCAGTCGTGCACGTACACCTCGGGCAGCGAGACGACCGTGGCGTCCAGCTTCCAGGCGTTGTCCTCGCCCGGTCCCCAGTCGGCCACCGCGGGCGCGCCCGGGCGCAGCAGCGGGGCCGCCCGCTCGCGGGAGAACTCCTCCACGGGCCCGCGCAGGCCGAAGACGTCGATGAGCTCCTGCAGGTTGCCGTAGGCGTAGGGGTGCACGACGAGGACGTCGGCGCTGGGCGGCACCGCGCTCAGCGCACCGACCGGCACCCCGGCGTAGTTCACGGTGCACAGCCGGTCGGGGTGGCGCTGCTTGAAGCGGCGGATCCCGCGCTCCAGCCTGTCCCTCAGCGCCGGCACCGCCGCCTCGCCGCGTTCCACACCCAGGCCGTCGACGAGGAAGCCGATCTGGACCTCGTTGTGCAGCTCGGTGAACAGCACCCGGTCGTCCAGGCCCTCGGCCACCAGCAGGTCGATCAGGTCGGCGTGCGCGTCGGCCAGCACCTCCGCGCGCTCGTCGGGGTCCACCGCGTGCAGGGCCTCGTACCAGTCCGGGTCGAGCGCGAACGACGGCGACTGCTGGTACTCCCAGCTGGAGACGATGACGTGCACGCCGTGGCGCTGCGCGGCGCGGAAGAACGCCAACGTGTGCTCGCGCGCGTCGATCGTCGTCTCGTGCGCCACGTCGTACCAGCGCACGCCCTGCCCGTACTCCCCGCCGAGCGGGCCGAGCCGCAGCGCGGAGGTGTCCACGCCGGAGCGGAACAGCAGGAACGGCATCGCGCAGATCCGCACCGCGTTGCAGCCGCGCTCCACCGCCTGCGCGAAGGCGGCGTCGAGGTCCTCGAACGGCTCGCCCGGCCCGGTGCGCACGTACCAGGAGAAGTCCCACAGGCTGATGACGAGCTTCTCCGGCGCACCGGCCGGCAGGTTCCGCGTCGCGCTCACCGGGCCACCTCCTCGATCCGGGTGACGGGTCCACCGGGCACGGCGCTGGGCACGGTGGAGGGTGCACCCAGCAGCTGCGGGTGGGTGGCCAGGGCGTGCGCCAGGTCGGCCGCGTGCCGGCTGGCGGCCAGCCGCGGGTCGGCCAGCAGTTCGCGGGCGCGCCCGGCGTCGCCGTCCAGCAGGGCCAGCTGCGCGTCGAGCACCACCACCCGGCGGTCGCGCACCACGAGCGGGTCCTCCTCGAACAGCAGCAGGTCCGGCAGCGAGGTGGCGAAGTAGTCCACCACCGGCACCGCCGCGGCGAACGCGTCGCGGAAGCGGCGCAGCGAGGCGGTCAGCGGCCCGTCGTCGCGACCCAGCCGGCGCAGCGCCAGCACCGAGGAGAACGTCGCCTCGCTGTGCTCCTGCGTGCTCATCCCCAGGAAGTCCCCGCGGTGCTCGGCGGCCGCCCCCCACGCCGCGCGCGCCGCGCCCGCGTCGCCGGCCGCGGCCAGCGCGTCGCCCAGCAGCAGGTGCAGCTGCGCCGTCGCCGCCAGCGGGTGCCTCGCCTCGCCCAGGCACGCCGGGCTGTCCAGCGCCGCCCGCAGGTGCGCCACCGCCGCGGCCGGGTCGTCTGCGAGCGCCTCCAGGGCCAGGCGGGTCCGGGCGCGCTCCCACGCGGAGAGCACCTGGCCCTCCCCGCCCTCCCACGGCTGGAACGTGCGGTCGGTCAGCAGCTGCACGGCCCGCGCCGCGCCGCCGGTGCTCACCAGCAGGTGCGCGACCTCCACGAGGGCGTCGTCGCGCTGCTCGGCCAGGTCCCAGCGCTCCCGCCAGCGCGCCAGCCGCTGCTGCGGGCTCACGCCGCGCAGCGCGTCGAGCTGGTCCACCTCGAAGCGCAGCCGTGCCTCGTCCGGGGCGGCCTCCTCCGCCCGCGCGTACGCCGCGCGGGCGGCGTCCAGGTCGCGGTGGTCGTTGACCAGCGCCAGGCCCAGGTTGCGGTGCGGCACCGGGTCGCCCGGTGTGCCCGCCGCGCCGGCCCGCCAGTCCGCGACGGCGTCGGCGTGCCGGCCCGCCGCGTACAGCCAGTGCCCGCGCAGGGTGCGGGCCCGCGGGTCGGTGGCCGAGGCGCTCAGCGCGGCCACGTCCTCGCGGCGGCCGGGGAAGCACCACGTGGTGTCGCGCGCCGCGGCGTCGGCGCGCGCAGCGGCCGCCTGCGCGGTGCGGCCGAGCCGATCCAGCACCAGGCCCCGGTGGTGCGCCAGCAGGGGGCCGGCCGCCGGTTGCCCTGCCGCGCGCAGCGGCTCGCGCTCCTCGGCCTCGTCGAGGACGTGCAGCGCGTCCTCCAGCTCCCCGGCGCCGGCCAGCTCCAGCGCCACGTCCAGGCAGGTCTGCGCGTCGGCGCTGGCGGGCAGGCCGTCCAGGTGGCGCAGCCACGCGTCCAGCGGGTCCAGAGCGCGCGCGGCGGCCAGCACGTCCTCCGCGTCGTCGCCGGACCGCCGCCGGCACACCACCTCCAGCGCGGCGGCCTGCAGGTGCTCCGGCTCCACCCGGCGCACGTCGGCCAGCCGGTGCAGCGCGGCCGCGGTACGCCCGGCGCGCGCGTCCAGCCGCGCCATCCGGTACCCGGCCGGTCCCCGCCACGCCCGCGCCCACGACGCGCGCCCGTACGCGTCGTAGGCGTCGTCCTCGCGTCCGCGGGCCTCCAGGACCACGCCGAGCAGGTACAGCGCGGTGGTGTCCTGCGGGGTGGGGTGGCGGGAGGTCAGGCGGTCCACCGCGCGGCGCAGCAGCTCCTCGGCCTGCTCGTCCAGGCCGGCGCGGTAGGCGCGCACCGCCAGGCCCACCAGGCTCGGCACGTGCCCGGGGTCGCGGGCCAGCGCCTCGTGCCAGTACGGCTCCGGAGAGCGGGTGGCGTGCCGGTACAGCTCCAGGTGCTCGGCGGTCAGCGCCAGCTCCTCCACGCTGGCCACCTCCTGCGGTGCGGGCGGTTCGGTGGCGGGGTCGGGAACCTCCCCGATCCCCGCGCGCTCCTCGGCGGTGCTCCAGCGCACCAGCACCCGGCCCTCGTGCACGACCGAGACCTCCACGTCCGGTGCCTCCGCCTCGCCGGCCGGGAGCTCGTGCACGCGCAGCAGCGCCGCCGAGGGGTCCAGGTCGACCGTCTCGCTCGCCACGACCCGCCCGCCGGCGCGCAGCTCCACCCGCACCCCGGCGCGGGGGCGGGTGACGACGACGGCCAGCCGGACGCGTGCGGGGTCCTCCTCGCGGCGCAGGCTGACAGCCGCGTCGACGCTCGCCCGGTCCAGCGGGCCGGTGCGCCGCACCGGGTACCAGCACTGGGTGAACACCTTCGTCTCCCCGGGTGCCAGCACCGAGAAGTCCGGCTGGTTGTCGGTGAACACCCCCGCCATCAGCTCCACGTAGTGCGCGCCGTCGTCGGAGAGGTTCGTGTCCCACGCGTGCCCGAAGGGGGAGTTCCCCCACGTCCACTGCTTCTTGCCGACGGCGACCTGGTGGTCGGCGACGTGCACGAACCCCACCCCGCGGGCGTGGTCGTAGCCGCCGAAGAAGTCCTCCCGGCTGCCCAGGCACATGTACGACGTCGGCACGGGGATCGTGCGGTACCAGTCGATCCGGTCGCCCGTGCCGCGCGCGCCGTCGGCGGCCGTGAACACCTCCCCGGCGCGGGCCGGGTAGTCCACGCCGTAGTAGCGCCGGTCCGCGGCCGGGTAGGCGGTCACGGCGCGCTTGGCGTGGTCGGCCACCACCGTCACGTCGTGCGGGAAGAACGACTGGTAGTCCTCGTCGACGCGGGCGGCGACGTTGGCCCACCACAGGAACGACTGCGGCAGCTCGGTGCGGTTGGCCAGGCGCACCTCGAGCTCCAGCACGGAGCTGCCCGGGCGCAACCGCAGCGCGTGCGTGCCGCGCATGCGGGTGAACGGGTCGTGGTCGGAACAGCGCACCACGACCGCGCCGTCCTCCTCGGTCACCGCCTCCCAGTCGGTGGGCAGGTAGGTCGCCGGGCGGTGGTGCTGCGGCCAGTTGAACTCCACACCGCCGGCGATCCACGGCCCGGCCAGCCCGACCAGGGCGGGTTTGACCACGGGGTTGGCGTAGAAGAGGTCCACCCCGCTGGTGCGGTCGCGCACCACGTGCACGCGCCCGCCCAGCTCGGGCAGCACCACCACGTGCAGCCACTCGTTCTGCAGGTGCACCGCCGTCCAGGCGTGCTCGACGGGGTCGGTGGCGATGCGGTGGTGGAACGGCAGCGGGTACACCCGGCCCGAGGAGCCCTGGTAGACGCGGCGGTCCAGGTAGGCGGGGAACACCTCCGGCGGCAGCGGGTGGTAGGTCGGCAGCGTCAGCGGCGCGCTCCAGACCGCGGCCGGGGCGTCCGCCAGGGCGGCGGGCCGGGCCGGCAGGCCGAGCTGCGTCTCGTCGTCGAGCATGCGGTGACGGTAGGCCGGTGATCACCGCGCCGAGAAGGGACGATCCGACGCTGCCACCTGGACGATCCGACGGCGCGCACCACCCGGACGGCGCTAGCGTCGCGGCGTGCGCATCCGCGAGGGGTTCCCCGGGCAGCGGCTGCGGGTCCTGCCCGCCGACGTCGCCCGCGCCGCGGCCGCGTCCGGGCCGACGTCGCGGCTGCTCGTCACCGACGCCGGGTACTTCCCGCACGCCCACCACCACGGACGCACCCGCCGCTGCGGCGCCAGCGGCACCGTCGTCATCGTGTGCGTGGGCGGTCGCGGCTGGTGCCGCACCGCCGGCGGCGAGGTGGCCGTCACCCGCGCCCAGGCCCTCGTGCTGCCCGCCGGGCTGCCGCACACCTACGGCGCCGACGACGCGCACCCCTGGACGATCTGGTGGCTGCACGCGGCAGGCCCCGACGCCCGCTCCTTCGACCGGCAGCTGGGCGGGGACCCGCCGAGCCCCGCCGTCGTCGACCTGCACGACGTGCTGGAGGTGCAGCGCGACGTCGAGCGCGTCGTGGAGCACCTGGAGACCGACGAGACCGGACCCACGCTGCTGCGCGCGGCCGGCGCGGCGTGGTCGGTGCTGGCGCAGGTGGCGGCCGACGCCGCCGCCGGCAGTCCCGTGCGGCGCGAGCCGGTGCGTCAGGCCCAGGAGCACCTGCGTGCCCACCTCGACGCGCCCGTCTCCGTTGCCGCCCTGGCGCGCGAGGCGGGCCTGTCCACCTCGCACTTCACGGCGCTGTTCCGCGCCGCAACCGGGGGAGGGGTCGTGGAGTACGCCAAGCGGCTGCGCATGGCGCACGCCTGCGAGCTGCTCGTCACCACCGACCTGCCGGTGGCCGAGGTCGCCCGCTGCGTCGGCTACGCCGACCCCTTCTACTTCGCCCGCCACTTCCGCGGCGTGCACGGGTGCAGCCCGACGGCGTTCCGGCGTCGGGAGGAGTGAGGCGGCGGTTCGCCGCATCACGCGTGCTGCGCCGTGAGATCACGCGTGCTGCGCCGTCCAGGCCGTGTGCAGCCGCGAGTACGGCCCCCCGGCGTGCGCCAGCTCCACCGCCGGCCCCACCTCGACGACCCGCCCCGAGTCCACGACTACCACGACGTCGGCGGCCTCCGCGGTCGACAGCCGGTGCGCGATTGCCACGGAGGTCCGCCCGCTGAGCACGCCTTCGAGGGCCCGCTGCAGCCGCACTTCGGTGGCCGGGTCGACGGAGGAGGTGGCCTCGTCGAGGACGAGCAGGTCGGGGTCGGCGAGGTGCGCGCGGGCCAGTGCCACGAGCTGGCGCTCGCCGGCGGAGAGGCGCTCGCCGCGCTGGCCGACGGGGGTGTCGAGGCCGTCGGGCAGGCCGTCGAGCCACGCGGTGAGGCCGAGGTCGGCGAAGGCGGCGCGGACGTCGTCGTCGGTGGCGCCGGGCTTGCCGCGGCGGACGTTGTCGCCGACGGTGGCGTCGAAGAGGAAGCCCTCCTGGGGGACGGCGACGACGCGGCGGTGCAGTTCGCGGCTGGGCAGGTCGCGGGCGTCGATCCCGTTGAGGAGCACCCGGCCGGCGGCGGGGTCGACGAGGCGGGTGACGAGGCGGGCGAGGGTGGTCTTGCCGGAGCCGGTCTCGCCGACGACGGCGGTGCGGGAGCCGGCGGGCAGGTGCAGGGTGACGCCGGTCAGGACGGTCTTGTCGGTGCCGGGGTAGGTGTAGGCGACGTCCTCGACGCGCACGTCGACGGGGCCGGCGGGCAGCTCGCGGACGCGGTCGGCGGGGGGTTCGGGGACGGTGACGGGGGTCTCGATGAGGTCGACGACGCGGCGCCAGCCGGCGAGGGCGTTCTGCAGCTCGTTGAGCACCTCGGTGGTCGCCTGCACCGGGCCCACCCACAGCTGGGCGAGGAAGAGGAAGGCCAGCAGCCGGCCGAGGGTGATGTCGCCGTCGACGCCGAGCAGGGTGCCGACCACGACGACGAGGGCGACGACGAGACCGGAGACGACGACGCCGGTGGAGAACGTCGTGGCGGTGGCGACCTGGGCCTTCACGGCCTGCTTGCGGTGCGCCTCCACGGCGGCGTCCACGGTGCGCCAGGAGCGGGAGGCGGCGTCGTGGGCGCGGATGACGTCGGCGCCGACGACGGTCTCCGAGACGGCGCCGAGCAGCTCGCCCATCCGCACCCGCACCTGCTTGTAGGCCGCGGCCACCGGGCGCTGCAGCTTGTTGCGGATGATGACGAGCGGCACGAAGCAGCCGATCACCACCAGCGCCAGCTGCCAGGAGTAGAAGAACATCACCGCCGTCGCCAGCACGACCTGCCCGAGCGAGAGCACCAGTACGAGCATGCCGGTCTGCAGGAACGTGGAGATCGTGTCCACGTCGCTGGTGACGCGGCTGACGAGGGAACCGCGGCGCTCACCGGACTGGGTGAGCACCGCGAGGTCGTGCACGTGGCGGAAGGCCCGCACCCGCAGCGCCGCCAAACCCGCCTCGGTCGAGCGGAACAGCCGCGAGTTCACCACCCACGCCGTCAGCGTGGTGATCGCGACGACGACGGCCGCGATGGAGCAGAGCAGCGCGACCCGGCCCGGGTTGGGGCCGTCGGGGCCGAGGACGCCGGTGTCGATGGTCTGCTGCACGGCGACGGGGACGACGAGCTTGCCGATCGTCGTGGCCGCCGCGATGGCCAGGGTGACGCCGAGGCCCTCGGCGAACTGCGGGGTCAGCTCGCGGGCCTGGGCCAGCACCCCGCGCTTGGTGGGGGCGCCCTTCGCGGCGGAGCCCGCGGCGGGGGGAGTGCCGGGGTTCGTGGTGGTCGTGCTCACGCCATGCCCGCCTTGTCGTTCGCAGCCTTGACCGCTGCCTCGTCGGCGCGGTCCTGCGCCGCGCGCGCGTACGCCGTCACCAGCTCGCGGTAGCCCGCGTCGCGGGCGGCGACCTCCTCGGCCGGGCCGCGGTCCACCACCCGTCCCTTGTCCAGGTGCACCACCTCGTCGGCCAGCGCGATCGTCGCCGGCCGGTAGGCGACGACCACGACGGTCGTGCCGGCGCCGGAGTCGGCGAGGCCGTCGAGCACCGCGCGCTCCACGGCCGGGTCCAGCGCGCTCGTCGCGTCGTCGAGGACGAGCAGCCGGGGCTTGCGCACCAGCGCCCGCGCCAGCGCGAGGCGCTGGCGCTGCCCGCCGGAGAGGGTGGAACCGCGTTCACCGACGAGCTCGTCGAGACCGCCGGGCAGCGCCTTGACGAAGTCCTCGGCGCGGGCCAGCCGCAGCGCGTTCCAGACGTCGTCGTCGCCGACGCGGCGCTGCGCGGGCACGCTCTCGTCGTCGAGGCCGAGGGCGATGTTGCCGCGGATCGTGTCGTCGAAGACGAACGTCGACTGCGGCACCAGCGCGGCCGCCGCGGCGACCTGGCCCTCGGCGAGCTCGCGCACGTCCACCCCGTCGAGGAGCACCTCACCGCTCGTCGGGTCCACCAGGCGCACGAGCATCCCGGCCAGCGTCGACTTGCCGGCGCCCGTGCTGCCGACGACCGCGACGGTGGAGCCGGCGGCGACGTCGAGGGTGACGTCCGCGAGCGCCGGCGTCGGCTCACGGCGCGGGACCGCGGGAGCCGTGCGGCGGGCGGGCTGGCCGGGCAGGCCGGGGCGCTCGTCGAGCGGGTCGACGGCGGGCACGGGGTGGCGGTAGCCGAGACCGCTCGTCGCCACCGCCAGCGGGCCCGCGTCCGCGTCGGTGCTGCCGGGCAGCTCCCGCGTGCCCCACGGGGTCGTCGCGTCCGCGCGCAGCACCGACTGCACGCGCGCGTCCCCGGCCACCACCCGCGGCAGCTCCGAGAGCACCCAGCCGAAGGAGCGCACCGGGAAGGCCAGCAGTCCCAGCAGGTAGGCGATCTGCACGAGGTCGCCGACCCCGACGGCGCCGCCGGCCGCGCGGACCGTGCCGACGATCAGCACGGCGAGGGTGCCGAGGCTGGGCAGCGCGTCGATGAGCGGGTCGAAGGCGCCGCGGGTGCGCCCGGCGGCCACGTTCGCGTCCCGCAGCCGGTTCGCGTCGGCGGTGAAGCGCTCCACCTCCTCGTCGGCCAGGCCCAGGGTCTTCACCACGAGCGCGCCCTCGAAGCTCTCGTGCGCGGTCGCGGACACCTCCCCGCGCAGCTGCTGCACGCGCGTCACCAGCGGGGACATCCGCCGCTGGTAGACGACGTTCGCGGCCAGCAGCGCCGGGATCACCAGCAGCCCCACGAGGGCCAGCACCGGGTCCGCCTCGGCCATCGCCACGCCCGCGACGGCGATGAGGACCACGACGCCGAGGGCGAAGGGCAGCACCGCCATCGCCTGCCAGGTGGCCTCCACGTCCGAGCTCGCCGTCGCCAGCAGCCGGCCCGCGGGGTGGGCGTGGTGCCAGGCCAGCGGCAGCTCCAGGTAGCGGCGCGTCAGCCGGCGCCGGTAGCGGGCCTGCAGCGCGTACATCGTCGCGCCCGCCCAGATGCGGCGGATGAGGATGCCGACGACGGTCACCAGCGTCACCGCCATGAGCGTCGCGCCCGCCAGCCACACCTCACCGGTGCTCACCGACCCCGAGCCGGTGACGGCCGGGACGACGACCCGGTCGGTGACCCGCCCCACCATCCAGCCGGTCGCGGCCGTGCCCGCGCCGTAGATCGCGGAGCCGATGATCGCCGTGGTGAAGAGCCGCGGCTCCTCCCGGGCGCCGCGGGCGAGGGTGCGCATGCCGCTGACGAAGGTGCCGCTCACTGGAGGAAGCCTGTCACGAGTCCGTGGATGACGCTTGCTCCGAGCAGCGAGCCTCCGCTGCACGTCACGTCACTGACGTGGCTTGCTACTTACGAGCCACGTAAGTCACAATGGTGCGCATGGCCCCGTTCGTCCACCGGGAGGTGGAGCTCGCCGAACTGACCCGCTGGTGGAGCGACCCATCGGCGGGGGCGGCCCTGCTGTGGGGACGCCGCCGCGTCGGCAAGACGGCCTTGCTGCAGCGCTTCTCGGACACCACCGCACCAGAGCGCACGATCTTCCACACCGGCGCCGGCCGCCCCGCCCCCGCCGAGCTGCAGCAGCTCTCCCGCGCCGTGCCACCCGCGCTGCGCGGGGTGCGGGACCTCACGAGCCGACCGTTCACCGACGCTGACGACCTCCTGGACCACCTGGCCCGCGAGGCCCAGGACGAGCCCGTGCTCCTCGTCCTCGACGAGTACCCCGAGCTGCTGCGCTCGGTGCCGGAGCTGTCCGGCATCCTGCGCGCCTTCCTCGACCGGCCCGCGAGCCGCGGGGTGCGGGTGCTGCTCTGCGGTTCCGCGGTCCGCAGCATGGCCGAGCTGCAGGAGGAGCGCTCGCCGCTGTTCGGCCGCTTCGGCCTGCGTCTGCAGCTGCACCCCTTCGCCCCCCACGAGGTGTCCGCGCTGCTGCCGGACCTCGCCCCCGTCGAGCGGGCTCAGGTCCACGCCCTCCTCGGCGGCATGCCGCTGTACCTGTCGTGGTGGGACACCGGTGACGACCTCGCCGGCAACCTGCGGCGGCTCGCCACCCGGCCCGGCGGGCTGCTGCTCACCGAGGGCGACCTGCTGCTGGCCACCGAGGTCGAGCGCGGCGAGCAGCCGGCCGCAGTGCTGCAAGCCATCGCCGCGGGAAAGACCAAGCACCAGGAGATCAAGGCGTGGGTCGGGGCCGAGCCCAGCCGCACCCTCGACCGCCTCGTCGAGCTGCGCCTGATCGAGCGCATCGTCCCCGTCACCGAGGACCCCCGGCGCACCCGGCGACGCAGCTACCGCATCGCCGACAACTTCCTCGCCTTCCACCTCGGCCTGCTCGGCCGCTACCGCCCGGAGATCGAGCGCGGGCTGGGGGAGTCGATCCTGCCGGTGCTCCTGGAGAGCCTCGACGACGCCAGCGGTCCGCCGTGGGAGGTGGCCGTGCGCGAGCACGTCCGCCGGCTGGCCGCCGACGGCCGCTTCGGCGACGGGGTCGTGGCCGTCGGGCCGTGGTGGCGCGGGGACGGCACCGACGAGATCGACGTCGTCGCCCTCGCCGGGCGGCAGCGCACGCCGGTGCTCGTGGGCGAGGTGAAGTGGCGACGCGAAGTGGACGGCGACCGGCTCGTGCGCACCCTGCGGACCAAGGCCGCCGGGCTGGACGTCGACGTGGAGGAGCTGCGGTACCTCGTCGCCGCCCGCGAGGAGGTGCGGCTGCGCTCCGAGGAGGCGGTCGTGGTCACCGCGGCGGACGTCTTCGCCTGACGGTTCCCGGCTCGACGGCTGGACATGGCGGTTCGTACTCCCACTAAAGATGCCCCATGGCCGCTGCACGTATCTACTCTTAAAATGTTAGAGTAGATACGTGCAGCGTCTCGCCGTCGACCGTGCTCTGGCGATGCCTCCTGACGAGGTCGGTCGCGCGCTCGGCGCGCTGCCGGAGGACCAGTGGTTCGAGCGCAAGAGCGCCCGGATCAGCCCGGCCAAGCTCAGCCAAGCGGTCGTCGCCTTCGCCAACGCCGAGGGCGGGACGATCGTCGTCGGCCTCCACGACGGGCGTGTGGAAGGGACGGACGCGGATCCCCGGCACCGCAACGAGCTGCAGCAGGTGCACGTGCAGCACGTCCAGCCACCGGCCCGTGTCCACACGCGTCTCGCGCCGTGCCGCACCGATGACGGTCGCGACGACCACCTGCTCCTCGTGGACGTCAACCCCGGCGACGAGGTCCACGCGACGACCCGGGACGACGTGTACCTGCGGCTCGGCGACGAGACGCGCCGCCTGACCCACGTGCAACGCCGCGAGCTCTTCTTCGACAAGCGGCAGGCCGGGTTCGAGGCCGAGCTCACCACCACCGCCCTCGACAGCGCCGGAGCCGTCGACGCCGAGGCCGCGCAGGAGTACGCCGCGCACGTCGGTCACCCGCACTGGCAGGGCCTGCTCGCCGCGCGCGGCCTGGCGCGGGACGGGCACCTCACGATCGCCGGGCTGCTGCTCTTCGGGCGCAGCCCCGAGAGCGAGCTCCCGAACGCCCACGTGCGGGTGACCCGCTTCGCCGGGCGCGAGCGCGGCACCGGAGCACGTCAGCAGGTGGTCACCGACCGCCGGTTCGAGGGCTCCCTGCTGCGACTCCTGCCTGCGGTGTTCGAGCACGTCCGCGAGGTGCAGCCGCGCCGGCGGGCGCTGGGCAGGGCCGGCCGCTTCGAGGACGTCGCCGCGGTGCCGGAGGACGCATGGCTGGAAGGCGTCGTCAACGCCGTCGTCCACCGCTCCTACAGCCTGCAGAGCGACCACGTGCACGTCGACGTCTTCGACGACCGCATCGAGGTCGAGAGCCCGGGCCGTTTCCCGGGGCTGTCCGACGTGCGGGACCCGCTGTCCGTCCACCGCTTCGCGCGCAATCCCCGCATCGCGCGGGTCTGCGCCGACCTGGACTTCGGCCAGGAGTTCGGCGAGGGGATCCGCCGCATGTTCGACGAGATGCGGCTCGCGGGCCTGCAACCACCCCTCTACCAGCAGACCGAGGGCAGCGTCCGGTTGACGCTGTCCGCCGAAGCGCTCACCCCGCACGGCGGCGAGCGGCTGCCGGAGGAGACCCGGCTGGTCGTCGCCGCGCTGCGCGAGGCCGGGCGGCTGGCGACGCGCGACCTCGCGGAGGTGATGGGGCGGACCAGACCGACCGCTGTCCGCAAGCTCGCCGAGATGCGGGAACAGGGGATCATCCGCTGGAACGGCCAATCCCCGCGGGATCCGCACGCCTACTGGGACCTCCCTTCATAGCTCGGCCGATCGGCCGGCGTACAGATCAGGTACCTGCGCCGCTCCCCGGCACCACGAGCCCGCTCTCGTAGGCCAGCACCACCGCCTGCGCGCGGCTGGACAGCTCCAGCTTGGCCATCACCCGCTTCACGTGCGTCTTCACCGTCGCCTCGCTGAGCACGAACCGGTCCGCGATCTCCGCGTTGCCCAGGCCCTGCCCGATGAGGACGAGGACCTCGCGCTCGCGGGGGGTGAGGGTGTCCACGGCCGCGGAGCCGCTGATCCGCTGCGGGCGGAACGCCTCGACGAGGCGGTGGGTGATGCGGGGGGTGAGCAGGACGTCCCCGGCGGCGACGGCCTCGACGGCGGCGATGATCCGCGCGGGTGGGGTCTCCTTGAGCAGGAACCCGGCGGCGCCGGCGCGCAGGGCGGCGTAGACGTGCTCGTCGAGGTCGAAGGTCGTCAGCACGAGGACCTTCGGCGGCTCCTCGTCCGCGCCGGCGCCGGGGGAGCGGTCGGCGCCGAGGATCCGCCGGGTCGCGGCGATCCCGTCGAGCACCGGCATCCGGATGTCCATGAGCACCACGTCGGGGCGGGTGGCGGCGGTCAGCTCGACGGCCTGCTGCCCGTCGGCGGCCTCGCCGACGACCTCGGTGCCGGGGGCGGCGCGCAGCAGCGCGACGAGACCGGCGCGCACGAGGGCCTGGTCGTCGGCGACGAGGACGCGCACGCTCACCGCTCGCCCCGCACGGGCAGGCGCAGCTCCACGGCGAAACCCCGACCGCCGCGCGGGCCGGCGGTGAGGGTGCCGCCGTAGAGGGCGGCGCGCTCGCGCATCCCGCGCAGGCCGTGGCCCTCCCGCACGGGTGCCGGGGTTCCCGGGCCGTCGTCGTGGACGCCGACGTGCAGCGTGCCGTCGCGGCGCTTGACGAGGACCTGCGCGCGCACGGTCCCGGGCGCGGTGGCGGTGTGCTTGATGACGTTCGTCAGCGACTCCTGCACGACCCGGTACGCGCACAGCTCCTGCCCGGGGCTGAGGTCACCGAACTCGCCGCTGGTGCGCACGTCGACGGCGACGCCGGCGGAGCGGGTGCGCTCGGCGAGGTCCGGAAGCGCGGCCAGGCCCGGCTGGGGCAGGTAGTCGGCGTCGGGGTCGTCGTCGGCGCGCAGCACCTCCAGCAGGCGGCGCATCTCCGCCAGCGCCTCGCGGGTGGTGTCCTCGACCGTGGCGATCGCGGTCTTCGCGGTGGCGGGGTCGTCGTCGAGGACGTACCCGGCGAGCCCGGCCTGCAGGGCGGTCACCGACAGGTGGTGACCCACGACGTCGTGCAGCTCGCGGGCGATGCGGCGGCGTTCGTCGGCGACCGCGCGGGCGGACTGCGCGGCCAGCGCCTCGGTGCGCCGCGCCCAGCGGCGGGTGCTCTCCCCGAGCGCCCACGCCCCGGCGAGGACGAGGGCGGCCTGGGCGAGGTCGAACGAGCTGGGTTCGGGGTCGGAGCCGGTGGCCCCGCCCAGCCACACCACCGCCACCGCCGTGGCGAACAGCGCGGCCGCGGTGCGGCGCGGGCGCAGGGTGGCGACGGTGAACATCGCCACGACCATGCCGAGACCGCTGCCGGGGAAGGTGCCGACCAGGAGCTGGTGCGCGGTGACCGCCGCCAGCACGAGCACCGCCGTGAGCACCGGCACCCGCTGGCGCACCGCGATCGGCGCGGCGGTGAGCGCGGCGAGCACGAGCCCCGGCAGTCCTTCCCCAGCGCGCACCAGCGGGCCCAGGGTGAGCAGCGTCAGCAGCGCGGCGAGCGCCGGGTCGACCAGGGACGAACCGGGCGGTCTGCGCACGCCCGCGAGCCTGGCACGCCGCCCGCGCCCGCCGCCATCGGCCGTCCGGGTCCGCGGTCTACCCCTGCGGGGGTAGGCGAGGTTGCCCGCCTCGGAGGACGCCGCGGGGCGGTCGTCCTCCCTAGCGTCCTCGCCATGACGACGACCACGCGAACGACGATGCGAACGACCACGCGACCGGGCACCGCACCGGCCACCCGCCCCCGCAAGGCCTACCGCACCACCGCCGCCGTCGCGGTGGCCGCGGCCTGCGCGACCCTGGCGACCGCGCTGCCCGCCACCGCCGGTGCGACCCCGCCGCGCGACCACGACGCGCAGCTGCGGCAGGTGCTGCAGCAGGACGCCGACGCGCTGCTGACGCTGGGGACCCCCGGCGTCCTCGCCGAGCTCGACCGCGCCGGCCGCCGCGACATCACCGTCCGCGCCGGCTACGGCGACGTCGCCGCGCAGACCCCCGTCCCGGAGAACGGGCGGTTCCGCATCGCCAGCGTCACCAAGCCGTTCGTCGCCGCGACGCTGCTGCAGCTCGTCGGCGAGGGCCGCCTGTCGCTGGACGACACCGTCGAGCAGCACCTGCCAGGTCTCGTGCAGGGCAACGGCAACGACGGAAACCTCGTGACGATCCGCCAGCTGCTGCAGCACACCAGCGGCCTGCCGGAGTACCTGGCCGCGATGCCGCAGCTGTTCAGCGAGGAAGGTTTCCAGCAGCACCGCTTCGACGAGGTCAGCCAGCAGGAGGCGATCGCGCTGGCGATGACGCAGGCGCCGACGTTCGCACCGGGCACGAGCTGGAACTACTCCAACACCAACTACGTGCTCGCCGGGATGGTCATCGAGCAGGTCACCGGGAACACCTGGCAGCACGAGGTGCGCGAGCGGATCGTGCGCCCCCTCGGCCTGCGGCACACCACCCTGCCGGGCAGTTCCTCGGACATCCCCGGCCCGCACGCCATCGGCTACGAGCGCTTCCCCGGTGAGGGCGCCACCCCGGAGGACCCCCGCTACGGCGAGGCGATCGACGCCACCGAGCTGAACCCGTCGTGGGCGGGCGCGGCCGGGGAGATCATCAGCACGACCGACGACGTCAACGAGTTCCTCCAGGCGCTCGCGGGCGGCCGGGTGCTGCGCCCGGCGCAGTGGGTGGAGATGACCGCGACCGTCGCGGCCAGCGAGGAGTTCCGGGCCAACTGGCCCGGCGCCCGCTACGGGCTGGGGATCATGTGGGTGCCGAACTCCTGCGGCGGCATGTGGGCGCACGGCGGCGACATCCAGGGGTTCATGACCCGCAACGGCGTCACCCCCGACGGCCGGCGCAGCGTCGTCGTCTCCTTCAACACCGACTCCCCGGTGCCGCAGCCGGGCGCGCAGGTCCCGGCCGGGGACATCGCCACGCAGCTCATCGACGACGCGCTCTGCCGGTGATGCACCAGACGCGACGGTGATCGCGGCGCTCGCACGGGTGAGCACCATCCTGCTCGCCCGAGTCCTATGGTGTTCACATGGACCTCGGGCAGCCGGTGCGCAGCGTGGTGCCGTCCTTGGACGGCCCCGTGCTCACCGTCTTGGCTGGACTCACGACTCCTCTCTCCGGCAGGGAGGTCGCGCGCCTCGTGGGTGGCGCCTCCCAGACCGGCGTCCACCGGGTCCTGACCCGCCTCGCCGGGGAGGGGATCGTCCACGCCGAACGACGGCGGAACGCGGTCCACTACAGCGCCAACCGTGAGCACCTCGCCTGGCCCGCCGTCGAGGTGCTCGCCGGTCTGCGGAGCGAACTCCTGCGCCGCATCGGCGAGCACGTCGGAGGGTGGGAGGTCCGCGCGCTGACCGCGGCCGTCTTCGGCTCCCTGGCCCGCGGAGACGGGGGAGTCGACTCGGACGTCGACCTGCTCCTCGTCCGCGCCGACGACGTGGCCGACGAGCGGTTGCGGGTGTGGGGCGAGCAGGTCGATTCGCTGGTGACCGCGGTGGGCGCCTGGAGCGGCAACCCGCTGCAGCCGTACGACGTCTCGCTCCAGGACCTGCGCGCGCACGTCGCGGCCGGCGAGCCGATCGTCCAGTCCTGGCGCCGGGAGGCCATCACCCTCGCCGGCCGCGACCTCACCGCGCTGCTGCGGAGCGTGGCGCGGTGAGCCCGGCCGGCCGCACCAGCGACTGCTCGCCCTCGGAGGGGCGCGTCCGCCTGGAGCAGGCGCGAGCCTTCCTCGAGGTCGCCGAGCTGGTCCTCGAGGAGTCGGACGACGGTCTCGCCACCCCTCAGGTCGCCGCGTCGCCGGCGGTGCTGTGCGGCATCGCCGCATCCGACGCCGTGTGCTGCAGCCGCCTCGGCCGGCGTTCGCGCGGTCAGGACCACCGCCAGGCCGTCGACCTGCTCGCGACCGTCCTGCCCGACGGGCCGGCCATGGCCAAGGACCTGCGGCGGCTGCTGGAGATCAAGGACCAGGCGCACTACGCGGCGACGATGGTCTCCGCTCCGCGGGCGGAGCAGGCGGTCCAGTGGGCGCGGCGGCTGTACGACCTGGCTGTGCGCACCGGGTGAAGTGGCGGTAGATCCAGATCGTGCACCCGCCCGTGTTCGAGGTTGAGCGACAACCTCGAGCACGGGTTCACCGGATCGCCGCCTCGTCGTGGTCCCGGGTCGAACCGCTGCGCTCGCGCGCCCACTGCTGCACCGCGTCCGCGTCCACCGGCCGGGAGAACAGGTACCCCTGCACGACGTCGCAGCCCATCCCGGCCAGCGCCTCGCGCTGCTGCTCGCTCTCCACGCCCTCGGCGACGGTGCGCACGCCGAGGGCCTGGGCCAGCTGCACGCAGGCCCGCACGATGGCGGTGTCGCCGTCGCTGGCGCCGAGGCCGGTGACGAAGGAGCGGTCGATCTTCAGCTCGTCGACGGGGAAGCGCTGCAGGTAGGTCAGGCTCGCGTAGCCGGTGCCGAAGTCGTCGACGGAGACGCCGACGCCGAGCTGCTTGAGCGCCACCAGCGTGGCCGCGGCCGCGTCGGGGTCCGCGGCGAGTGAGGTCTCGGTGACCTCCAGGACGAGCAGGTGCGCGGGCAGGCGGTGGCGCTCCAGCGCGGCCGTCACGGCCTCCACCAGACCGGGGTCGGTGAGCTGGCGGGTGGACAGGTTCACCGCCACCTCCACGGTCGCGCAGCCGGGGTCGCGGGCCCAGCCGGCGGCCTGGGCGACGGCGGCGTCGAGCACCCAGGCGCCCAGCTCGCGGACCAGGCCGGACTGCTCGGCGAGCTCGATGAACTCGACCGGCGCCAGCAGCCCGCGCACCGGGTGCTGCCAGCGCACGAGCGCCTCCACGCCCACCAGCCGCCCGTCGCGCAGGCGGACCTGCGGCTGGTGGTGCAGGCGCAGCTGGCCGTCGGCGATGCCGCGGCGCAGTTCCCCGAGCAGGCGCAAGCGGTCGGCGGCCGCGCCGGTGCGGGTGGGGTCGTGCACCTCCACGCGCCCGCGGCCGCGGGCCTTGGCGCGCTGCACCGCCACCGCGGCGTCGTGCAGCACCCGCTGCGCTGCACCGGGACCCGACGGGGAGAGCGCCGCGCCGATGCTCGCCGAGGCGACGACCTCCAGGCCGGCGAGGACGACGGGGGCGGTGAGCGCCTCCAGCAGCCGCTCGGCGAGGCCGCGGGCCGCCTCCACGTCCTCGCAGCGCTCCACGACGGCGAACTCGTCCGCGGACAGCCGGGCCACCACGGCGCCCTCGCGCACCGCGGCGCCCAGCCGCGCGGCCACCGTCAGCAGCAGCTCGTCGCCGGCGGCGGTGCCCAGGCTCTCGTTGACGACGGCGAAGTGGTCCAGGTCCACCACGAGGACCCCGACGTCGGTGCGGCCGCCGGCGAGCGCGGCGTCCAGGTGCGCGGCCAGCCCGGCCCGGTTCGGCAGCCCCGTCAGCGGGTCCGCCAGCGCCTGCCGGCGCGCCTCGACCTCCGCGGCGGCGCGGCGGTCCTCGGACTCCTCCGCGCGGTGCAGCGCGGCGATGAGCTCCTGCTCGTGGGCGCGCCGCTCGGGGGCGGCGAAGACGATGACGCGCACCTCCGCGTCCGCGCCCTCGCGCGGCGGGACGCGGGTGGCGGTGACCAGCGCCGGGCGGCGGGTGCGGTCGGCGGCGACGACCTCCACCACCACCTCGCTGACGCTGCCGGCCGTGCCCAGCTGCGGGGCGCTGTGGGTGGACCACAGGATCCGGTCGCCCACCGGCAGCAGCCGCCCGAACGCCGAGCCCAGCAGGTCCTCGCGCCGGTGCCCCGTCCAGGCCAGGAACGTCGCGTTGACGCGGGTGATCCGCCCGCCGTCGGTGGTCGTCAGGTACCCGACCGGGGCGTGCTCGAACAGCGCCTCGAACCCCGCGTCGGCGCCGCCGGTGGTCGCGGTGGTCACGGCCGCCCGGGGAGGTGCGCGAGGACCGCCGCGGCCGTCGCCGCCGGTGCGCTGACGTGCGGGCAGTGCCCAGAGGCGTCCAGCTCCACCAGCGTGGCGTGCGGCAGCCGCGCGACGACCTCCCGCACCGCGGTGTCGGTGGCCAGGGCGTCGTCGCGGCACTGCAGGACGAGCGTCGGGGTGCTCACGCGGGCCAGCAGCTCGCGCGA
This sequence comes from Kineococcus aridisoli, assembly GCF_050871885.1. Taxonomy (NCBI): domain Bacteria; kingdom Bacillati; phylum Actinomycetota; class Actinomycetes; order Kineosporiales; family Kineosporiaceae; genus Kineococcus; species Kineococcus aridisoli. Next base: position 41,975 of record NZ_JBJLSF010000007.1, read on the forward strand.
GTCGGTGCTGAACGTGGCCCGCGCGAAGTCGCGCGCCGTCCCGGGGTGCAGCTGGCGCATGGCGCCCGCGAACTCCTCCCCGAGCTCGGGCCGCTCCGCGTTCCCCATGATCATCGGGGCGACGGTGGCGGTCCACGACAGGTAGTTGTGGTCCAGGGAGTCCAGCAGCTCCTCGACGTCCTCGGCGGAGAAGCCGCCCTCGTACCCAGCCGCGGCGTCGTCGGTGTAGCACGCGGACGGCGCGATCATCACCAGCTGGGCGAAGCGCTCCGGCGCCCGCAGCGCGGCGCGCGCGGCGATCATCGAGCTGACGCTGTGGCCCACGACGACGACGTCGTGCAGGTCCAGCTCCTCGCACACCGCCACGAGGTCCGCGGCGTACCCGTCGAGGCTGGAGTACCGCGCGCGGTCGTAGGCCGCCGCGTCGAAACCGCCGGCACCGGCCTGGTCCAGCAGGACGACGCGGCACCCGTCCAGGAACGCCGGCAGCACCCGGTCCCACGCCTGCTGGTCGGTGCCGAAGCCGTGCACGAGCAGGAGCACCGGCCCGTCCGGGCGGCCCAGGACGCGCACGTGGTGGCGGGCGGCCGCGGTACCTGCCGGCGCGGCGGTGGGGTGGGTGTTCACGGCGGACTCCTCCGGGGCGGGACCCCGCGTCGATCTCGACAGGCTGCCCGGAGGGCATCGGCAGGCGCGGGCCGGGGCTTGAACGGCGCCGCCCGCGGGCACCCGGCGCCGCTGCGGAGCACCCGGTCGGCCCGCGCGCGTCCGGTCGCCGGTGCGGCACGATCGCGGGGTGCTGATCGTGGTGGACAGGAGCAGCGTGGCGATGGGCGACGACGTCGAGCCCCACCGGCGCACCGTGGAGGTGCCCGACGGCGCCCCGCTGGAGGAGGTGCTGCGCCGCACCGCCCCCGACGCCTCCGTCTGCGGCGGCTCCACCTGGATCACCTCCTGGAACGACGTCCCCGTCGCCGTGCACTCCTCCGGCTGGGGCACCGGCCGGTTCTGGGACGAGCGGTACCGCACGGTCGCCGACCTGCCCGCCACCGCCGACGGCGCCCTGCCGGTGGTGTTCCACCGGTACTGGGCGCAGCTGGACGCCGACTGGCTGCTGGAGCGGCTGCGCGCCGGGGAACCCCTGGACCGCAGGGCGCTGCAGGAGCGGTGGGTGCCGATCGCCGCGCAGCGCCGCAAGCACGCCCTGCGCGAGCGCGAGCGCACCCACCCCGGCCGCCTCCTCGACGCCGCGACCGTCGCCGCCCTCACCGCGCTGGGCGCCCGCGTGGACCTGCACACCGACCGGGTGTGCCGCTTCAGCGTGGGAGGTGCGAGCGGCCCGGAGGCGTCCTGGCGCGCGGAGCTGCACGACACGATGACGCTGGTGTGGACGCCCGACGGGCGCTGCGGCAGCCTGCGCCCGATCGCCCTCGCGCAGCCGTGGCTGGTCGCCCTCGTCGGGGCGGCGGTCAGCGGGCGCGGTGCGGACGCGCTGCCCGCACCGGCCGTCGGGGCGAGCGTGCGCCGCAGCCCGTCGCTGTGGACGGTGACGCGCGAGGTCGACGGCCGCCAGGAGCTGGCGCAGCTGCCCGACGAGGCGCACGCGCAGTGGTTCCGCCGCGTCCTGGGGCGCTCGGTGCAGGAGGTGGCCGCAGCCTACGGAGCGGGCCCGCCCGCGACGCCGGGCGCCGGTCCCGGGGCGCGGCCGCGCGGCCTGCTGCGGTGGTGGCGCAGCAGGCGCTGAACGGCCGCCGGGTCCGCGCCGGGTCCGCGCCGGGTCCGCGCCGGGTCCCCGCGGGGAGCTCCGGAGAGGTTCGCCGGGAGGGGCTCCGGAGGGAAGTTCTCGCAGGTCAGGGGTGTTGAGAACAGTGGCGGGGCACCGTCGAGGCCCCGGGCTCCACCCCTCGTCGCCGTGAGCGACCCCCGTGCCGACAGGCGCGCTCCCGGTGCACCGCCACCACCCTCTCCCCGGTTCCTGCAGCGGAGCCGGACCACCCCAGCCAGGAGGCAACCGTGAAGGGCGATCGAGTCGAGATCGTCGTCGACGCCGGCGGCGACACCCGCACCTACGAGGTCGAGGCGACCCGCGCGGGCCGCCGCGTGGACGTCAGCCACGGGCGCGGTCTCGTGGAGGTCACGAGGTCACCCGCGGCGGCACCCCCGTGCGCACGGCCCGGTTCATGGCCGCGCGCGTCATCGCGCTCGTCGAGCACCCCTCGCCCCGCGCGGGTGCCGAGGAGGACGAGGAGACGGTGACGCCGCTGCGCGCCACCGCCTGACCCCCACCGTCGCCGGCCGGCTCTCACAGCCGGCCGGCGACGTCCGTGACGAGCAGCGCGGTGAACAGCACCGAGGCCGCTCCCAGCAGGCCGTTGGACACCCAGCCCGAACGCCCCTCGCGCGCGATGCGCCGGGAGTTCAGCAGCAGCATGAGCGTGATCGCCAGGAACGGCATGAACACCGATCCGAGCAGGCCGTAGACCAGCGTCAGGCCGAACGGCTTGTCGACGAACAGCAGCGCCATCGGCGGGAACGTCAGCCACAGCAGGTACCCGCGGAACGCCAGCGACTTCTCCACCGCGACGGCGCGGTAGCCCTCGCGGGTCGGCTCCGTGCCCGTGACGTCGGCGCGGGCGGCGCTGCCGGGGCCGACCTCGGCGGCGCGCCCGTGCGGCAGCCGCACCGCGCGGGTGAAGTCCGCGAACATCAGCGACACCCCGTTCCAGACCCCGAGCAGCGACGACGACGTCACCGCGAGGAACCCGACGAGGAACAGCAGTCGCGCCCACTGCCCGTAGGTCTCGCCCAGCGCCGCGCCGAGGGTGAGCAGGCCGTCGTCGGAGGCCGTGAGGTCCTGGCCGAAGAGCATCGTCGAGCCGACGACGAGCATCGCGACGACGAAGATGCCGGTCATCACGTAGCCGACGGCGTTGTCCAGCCGCATCATCGACAGCCAGCCCGTGCCGCGCCAGCCCTTGGCGAACATCCAGTACCCGTAGGCCGCCATCGTGATGGTGCCGCCGACCCCGCCGACGAGGCCGAGGACGTAGATCGTCGAGCCGTCCGGCAGCCGCGGCACCAGACCGCCCGCGAGGTTCCCCAGGTCCGGGCTGACGAGGACGGCGACCGAGACGACGGTGGTGAACTTCAGCAGCACCAGCACCGTCATGAACTTCTCGAACGCGTGGTAGCGCTGCGCCCACACCAGCAGCAGCCCGGCGACACCGGCGATCATCGCCCAGTAGCGCACCGACAGGCCGCCGAAGAGGGCGTTGAGCGGCAGGCCCACCGCGGACATCGCCGTCGCCCCGTACACGAACCCCCACAGCACGATGTAGACGCCGAAGAACGTCGTCGCCCACCGCCCCAGCCGGCGCCAGCCGTCCAGCAGCGTCGTGCCGGAGGCCAGGTGCCAGCGGCCGACGCCCTCGCCGAGCGCCAGCTTGAGGACCGTGCCGGCCACGGCCGCCCACAGCAGCACGGTGCCGAACCGGGCCCCCGCCACCATCGTCGCGACGAGGTCGCCGGCACCGACGCCGGTGGCCGCCGCGAGCAGCCCGGGACCCACCTGCCGCACCTTCTGCTTCAGGCCCACCGGCGGTGCGAGCCGGACGGAGGGACCGCTGTCGACCGTTGCCATGGGTTCTCGCTCCTCGTCGCGCGGGAAGGCCGTGACGGGCGCCGAGGTCGACGCCTCGGGAACCACCCTACGAGGACGCGCGCGGGGGAGCGGTGGAGTCGCGGACGACGAGCTGGGTGGCGAGCTCGATGTGGTGGGGGTCCAGGACCTCCCCCTCGACCAGGCGCAGCAGCATCTGCAGCGCGAAGCGGCCCATGTCCTGCAGGGGGGTGCGCACCGTGGTGAGGGCGGGGGTCACCCAGCGGGCCACGTAGGTGTCGTCGAAGCCGACGACCGAGAGGTCCTCGGGCACCCGCACGCCGTGGGCGCGGGCGGCCTGGACGACCCCGAAGGCGCAGACGTCGGTGACGGCGAAGATCGCGGTGGGCGGGGCGTCGGAGGCGAGCAGCCGGCCGGCGAGCTCGACGCCGGCGTCGAAGCCGAATCCGCCGTCGACGACGAGCGCGGGGTCGACGGGCAGGCCGGCGTTGGCCATCGCGGCGCGGAAGCCGTGCAGGCGGGCCTGGCTGATGGCCGCGCCCGCCGGGCCGCCGAGGTGGGCGATGCGGCGGTGCCCCAGGGAGACGAGGTGCTCGGTGGCGGTCAGCCCGCCGGTCCAGTTGGTGGCGCCCACGCTGGCGACGCCGGCCTGCGGGGTGTGCACGGGGTCGACGACCACCAGCGGCAGGCGGACCTTGGCGAAGCCGGCCACCTGCTGGGAGGTGAGGTCGGAGGTGACGACGAGCACGCCGTCGCGTCCGGCCTTGACCAGCCGCCGCGCCCACGTGGTGCCGCTGCTGTAGCCGGACATGCCGTCGGAGAAGCGGCCCACGACGACGTCGGCGTCCGCGACCGTGCCCGCGTCGGTGACCCCGCGGATGAGCTCGGTGGCGTAGGGGCTCATGAAGTCGTCGAAGATCAGGCCGATCGTGCGGTGACCGCTGCCGGCGCGCTTGGGCGGCACCTGCAGGTACTCGTGCTCCACGAGCAGGCGCTCGATCCGCTCGCGGGTGCGCGCGCCCACGTCGTCGCGGCCGTTGAGCACCTTGGACACGGTGGCCGTGGACACCCCCGCCGCGGCGGCGATGGCCGCGAGCGTGGGGCGCTTGCCGCGCCCGTCGACCTCGCTCACCCGTCCTCCTCTGCACTCCGTCGATCACGCGCATCATCCCGCAGCGCGCGCCCCCACCCGCGCACCGGCGTCGTCGCCGGCAGGCGGTGTTGCGAAAGTTGACGCTAGAGCAGCGGCCCGCCCGGGGCAACGATGCCCGGGATTCCCGCCCACTTCGTGCCGCAATCCCTCTTGACGCTGCGGTGAGGCGAGTCCTAGCGTCTGCCGCATTCAGTCTTTCGCGCAACATTGCGAACATCCGGGCCGCCGAGGGTGGTGACCCGGCAGCGACGACGCCGTCCGACGCGCTCCAGCGCCACGGCTGCACGGTCCCGGCACGCGGTCGTGCCGGTGCACACACGACGACGGAGGACACCGTGCACGACACCTTCCCCGCCACCCCCAGGTCCCTGAGCCGGCGCCGGCTGCTCGCCGGCGGCGCCGCGGCCGGCGCCGCGGCGGCCCTCGCCGCGTGCGGCGGCGGCAGCGACACCGGCAGCGATGGCAGCATCACCCTCGGGCTGTGGACGTGGGCCTCGGAGTTCGAGGACGCCTTCGCCACCGCGGCCGCCGAGTACCACACCCTGCACCCGGACGTCACCGTCAAGCCGCGCTACTGGAGCTTCGCCAACTACGCCCCCTCGCTGCAGGCCGCGCTCGCGGCCCAGGAGGAGGCCGACATCTTCATGCCGCTCGTCTCCACGCTGGCCCTCGGCCAGGCCGAGCGCACCATCGACCTCAAGCAGGCGCTCGGGCAGGACTTCCTCGACGGGTTCTTCCCCTCCACCAACGAGGAGAACGTCTACGGGGACGGCCAGTACGCAGTCGGCTGGGCCGCCCAGACCTTCGGCCTGTTCTACAACACCACCATCATGAACCAGCTCGGCCTGCAGCCGCCGGAGACCTGGGACGACCTCGCCGCGATGGCCCCGAAGATCAACGCCGCCGGGTACGTGACGATGTCCATCCAGGGCAACCCGTCGAACCAGCTGTCCGACTTCATGCTGCCCATCATCACCCAGATCACCGACGACCCCCAGGTCGTGCTCGACCTCGACGCCCACGAGAAGGACGGCGTCAGCTGGGACAGCGAACCCGTCGTGCAGGCGCTCACCGTCGTCAAGCAGCTCAAGGACGCCGGCGTGTTCGCCGACGGCGTCCTGGCCACCGACAGCGACACCGCCAACAGCACCTTCACCAGCGGCAAGGCCGCGATGCTGTTCACCGGCTCGTTCTTCCCGCCCTCGCTGCAGACGACGGCACCCCCGGAGTTCCTCACCCAGTACGGCATCGCCAAGACGCCCGCGATCGAACCCGGCGGCAAGCACTGGTGCGCCAACCAGGCCGGCTACACCTGGGCCGTCAGCTCCGGCTCGAAGAACCAGGAGGCCGCCGTCGACTTCCTGAAGTACCTCTACGACCCGGACCGCTACCTGAAGATGATGAACGACACCTTCTCCATGCCCAGCACGAAGGCCGCCGCCGACGGCGTCACCAGCTCGGACATCAAGACGATGACCTCCTGGCTGCTGGACGGCGAGGGCGCCCCGCACATCATGTTCGGCAAGGGGACGCTGGACTCGGTGACCAACGGCGTCGTCTCGGTCGTCGACGGCTCGGCCACCCCGGCCCAGGCCGCCAAGGCCATCGAGGCGGCCGTCGTGCAGAACCGGAAGATCTGAGGTCACCGCCCGCGATGACCACGACGACACCCACCCGGAAACCACCTGCCGCGGTCTCCCGCCGCCGCGCCGAGCGCCCCCTCACCGGCTGGTCCAACCCCACCGGCCTGGCGTTCGTGCTGCCCGCGCTCGCCTTCTTCGGGGTCTTCATCGCCTACCCCGTCCTGCGCACCTTCCACCTGTCGATGACGACCGCCGACGGGTTCGGCGGTTCCTCCTTCGCCTGGTTCCACAACTACGGCGTCATGGTCACCGACCCAATCTTCCGCAAGGCCGCGCTGGTCACGGTCGTCTACACCGTGGTCACCACGGTCCTGCACACCGTCCTCTCGCTGGCCCTCGCCCTCATCGTGCACGCCGGCCCGCGCCGCAGCGCCGTCGTCTACCGCACCCTGTTCTTCCTGCCCGCCGCGGTGTCGCTGACCGTCACCGGCCTGCTGTGGCGCATCGGCCTCACCCCGGTGTTCGGCGTCTTCAACCGCGTCCTGGACGCCGTCGGCCTCGGCGCGCTGCAGCACGAGTGGCTGGGCGACACCGCCACCGTGCTGCCCACGATCATCGTGGTGTCGCTGTGGCAGTCCACGGGGCTGTTCATGCTCATCTTCTACGCCGCCCTGGGCAACGTGGACACCTCCATCGCCGAGAGCGCCCGCGTCGACGGCGCCGGCCCGCTGCGCGAGGCGTGGAGCATCACCATCCCCATGCTGCGCCCCGTCATCGAGGTCGTCGTCATGCTCAACGTCCTCAACGGCCTGAAGGTCTTCGACCTCAACTTCGTCATGTCCAACGGCGGCCCGCTGCACGCCTCGGAGTCGCTGAGCAGCTACACCTACCTGCTGACCTTCGGCTCCTCCACCGGCGGGGTGCCCTCCTTCGGCTACGGCTCGGCGATCAGCGTCGTCGTCTTCCTCGTCGCCGGCGTCGCCACGCTGCTGCTGTACCGCTTCCGGAAGGGGGAGGCATGAGCTCCACCGCCCTCCAGCGCCCCGCCGCCGTCCCGGCGGTGGCGCGCCGCCCGCGCCGCGGCGCCGCCGCGATCTCCCGCCGCGTCCTGTGGCACGCGGTGATGATCGCCGTCGCGGTCTGCGCCGTCGCGCCGCTGCTCTACATGGTGCTCACCTCGATCCGCCCGCAGGCCACGGCCTTCAGCGGGCCGATCATCCCCGACTCCCTCACCGGCGTCGGCTACGACTTCGCCTGGAACGAGCTGCAGATCTGGCGCAACTTCCTCAACAGCGTCCTCATCACCGGCACCACCCTCGCGCTGACGATCGCGGCCGCCACCCTGGCCGGCTACGCCTTCTCCCGCATCGGCTTCACCGGGCGCAACCTGCTCTTCTTCGTCGTCACCAGCGCCCTGTTCCTGCCCGGGGTCGCCACCCTCATCCCCGTCTACCTGGAGCTGCAGAGCTTCGGCCTGCTCGGCAGCCGGCTCGGCCTCATCCTCGTCTACACCGCCGGCGGCGTGTCGTTCTCGCTGTTCCTCATGCGGACCTTCTTCGACGCCCTGCCTCACGAGCTCAGCGAGGCCGCCCGCCTCGACGGCGCCAGCGAGGTGCAGATCTTCTGGCGCGTCATGCTGCCGCTGGCCGCACCCGGCATCGCCACCGTGGCGATCTTCCAGATGATCAACGTCTGGAACGAGCTGCTCTTCGCCAGCGCCCTCGTCTCAGACCCCGCCAACCGGCCCATCCAGCCGGTGGCGAACTCCCTCATCGGCCAGTACGCCACGAACTGGCCGGCGCTGACGGCCGCCATGACGCTGTCCGCGCTGCCGATGGTCATCGCCTACGTCGTCTTCCAGCGCTGGTTCGTCGCCGGCCTGACCGCCGGGGCGGTGAAGGCGTGAGCACCGACGTCCTCACCCCCCGGCGGCTGGGCCGCACCGGGTTCAGCGTCACCGCGCTGTGCGTGGGCACCGCCGAGCTCGGCGACATGGCGAACGTCTACGCGCCCGTCCCCGAGGAGCAGGCGCTGGCGACCGCGCGGCGCGCCTTCGCCGGACCCCTCACCTTCGTCGACACCTCCAACGGCTACGGCTCCTCCGAGCGGCGCCTGGGCACCGTGCTGCGCGGGATCGGCGGCGTGCCCGAGGGGATCCTGCTGGCCACCAAGGTGGATCCCGTCGACGGCGGCCCCTTCGACGGCCCGCGGGTGCGCGAGTCGGTGCGCGAGAGCATGGACCGCCTCGGCGTGGACCACCTGCCGCTGCTGCACCTGCACGACCCCGAGCGGATCGGCTTCGAGGCCGCCACCGCGCCCGGCGGTCCCGTGGCCGTCATGCGCGAGCTCGTGCAGGAGGGCCTGGTGGGCCACCTCGGCGTCGCCGGCGGCGACGTGGAGCTGCTGCGCCGCTTCGTGGCCACCGGCGCCTTCGAGGTCGTGCTCAACCACAACCGCTGGACGCTGCTGGACCGCTCCGCCGGCCCGCTGCTGGCCGACTGCGCCGCCGCCGACGTCGCCTTCCTCAACGGCGCCCCCTTCGGCGGCGGCATCCTCGCCAAGGGCCCGGCGGCCGTGCCGCGCTACTGCTACGCCCCCGCCTCCCCGCCGCTGCTGGCCGCCGCCGCCGCGATCGAGGCCGCCTGCGCCCGCCACGGCGTGCCGCTGGCCGCGGCCGCGCTGCAGGACTCCCTGCGCGAGCCGCGCATCACCTCCACCGTCGTCGGCTCCTCGCGCCCCGAGCGGCTGGAGCAGACCCTCGCGCTCGCCGCCACCCCCGTCCCCGACGAGCTGTGGACCGAGCTCGCCGACCTCGTCCCCGAACAGGAGCACTGGCTCGCATGAGCAGCACCACCACTTCCCCCACCGCCGCGCCCACGACGTTCGCCGTCATCGGCAGCGGCTGGCGCTCGGAGTTCTTCCTGCGCCTGGCCCGGGCCGCGCCCGACCGGCTGCAGGCCACCGGCGTCGTCACCCGCACCGCCGAGCGCGGCGAGGAGGTCACCGCCGCCTGGGGGGTGCCCACCCACCGCACCATCGCCGACCTCGTCGCCGCCCGGCGCCCGGACTTCGTCATCGCCTCCGTGCCCTGGGGGCAGATGCCGATCACCGTCCGCGAGCTCGTGGACGCCGGGGTGGCCGTGCTCGCCGAGACCCCGCCCGCCCCCGACCTCGAGGGCCTGCGCGCGCTGTGGAACGACGTCGGCGCCGGCGGGCGCGTGCAGGTCGCCGAGCAGTACCTGCTCATGCCCGGCCACGCCGCACGCCTCGCGGTCGCCCGGGCCGGGACGATCGGCGAGGTCACCTCCGTGCAGTTGTCCTCCACGCACATGTACCACGCCGTCTCGCTGGTGCGCGGGCTGCTCGGCGTCGACATGGAGGAGGTCGTCGTCAACGCCCGCGAGTTCCGCGCGCCGCTGGTGGACCCGTTGAGCTTCGGCGGCTGGGACACCTCCGCCGTGCCGGAGCCGCGCACCACCACCCTGGCCACCCTCGACTTCGGCGACGGGCGCAGCGGCCTGTACGACTTCACCGACAACCAGTGGTGGAACCCGCTGCGCGCCCGGCGCATCGTCGTGCGCGGCTCCACCGGCGAGATCGTCGACGACGCCGTCACCCGCATGGTCGACCCCACCAGCGCGGTCACCTCGCACCTGTCCTACCGCCGCCGCGGCGTCGACATGAACCTCGAGGGCGTGGACCTGGACACCGTGAGCTTCGACGGGCGCGTGGTCTACCGCAACGCCTGGGCCGGCACCCGGATGTCCGAGGACGACGTCGCCGTCGCGCAGATCCTCGCCGACACCGGCGCCTGGGCGCGCGGGGAGGGCCCCGAGCCGTACCCGCTGGCCCAGGGCTGCCAGGACCACGCCATCGCCCTGGCGATGGGCGAGTCCGCCCGCACCGGCGCCGACGTGCGCGTGGCCGAGGAGGTGTGGGCCTGATGCCCCTGGTGCGCATCGACCTGCCCGACAGCACCTCCGCGCAGCAGCGCCGGGCCATCGGCGACGCCGTGCACGCCGGCCTCGTCGAGGGGCTGGGGATGCCCGCCGAGGACCGCTTCCAGATCCTGCGCGCCTCGCCCGCCGAGGCGTTCTCCTTCGACCCGCACTTCATGGGCGGCACCCGGCGCTCGCCGGTCTTCCTCGAGGTGCTGCTCGTGCGCGGCTACTCCACCGAGGTCAAGCGGGCCACGTACGCCGCGGTCGCCCGCCACCTGGAGGCGGTCGGCGTGCGCCCCGACGACGTCTTCCTCGCGCTGCACGAGAACGGCGGCGAGGACTGGTACGTCGGCCGGGCCGGGGACGAGCCGTGAGGGCGGCGGTGCTGCGCACCGCCGGGAAGCCCGTGCGCGTCGAGGACGTCGAGCTGGACGACCCCGGCCCCGAGGAGGTCCTCGTGCGCGTGGAGGCCGCCGGGGTCTGCCACACCGAGCTGCACTACATGAGCGGCGACATCCCCTGCCCGCTGCCGGTCGTCCTCGGCCACGAGGGCGCCGGCACCGTCGAGGCCGTCGGGGCGCGCGTGGACGACCTGCGCCCCGGCCAGCGGGTCGGCTTCACCTGGCGCCCGCGCTGCGGGCGCTGCGAGGCCTGCGTCACCGGCCGCCCCGTCATGTGCGTGGCCGGGCGCGTGCAGGCCCGCAGCGGCGGCCTCGTCGACGGCACCAGCCGGCTGCACCGCGACGGCGAGCAGCTGCACCACTTCCTCGGCGTCTCCTGCTTCGCCGAGCGGGCCGTCGTCTCCCGCGGCGCGCTCGTGCCGCTGCCCGACGACGTGCCCGCGGCCATCGCCGCCATCGCCGGCTGCGCCGTCGTCACCGGCGTCGGCGCCGTCGTCAACGTCGCCTCCGCCGCCGCCCCGCTGGCCGGCCGCTGCGTGCTCGTCGTCGGCGCCGGCGGGGTGGGCCTGTCCGCCGTCATGGGCGCCGTGCTCGTCGGCGCCGGGCAGGTCGTCGTCGTCGACGTGGCCGCCGACAAGCTGCAGCTGGCGCGCCGGCTCGGCGCCAGCGCCACCCTGGACGCCTCCGGCCTGGACGACGGGGCCGTCGTGGCGGCCGTGCACGAGCTCACCGGCGGCGGCGCGGACGTCGCGGTCGAGGCCGTGGGACGGCCCGCCACGCTGCAGCAGGCCTTCGCCGCGCTGCGCCCGGGCGGCACCGTCGTCGCCGTCGGGCTCTCGGCCACCGGCAGCACCGCGGCGATCCCCGTCAACGAGCTCGTGCAGCAGCAGAAGCGGCTCGTCGGCAGCCTCTACGGCTCCGCCAACCCGGCCGTCGACCTGCCGCGGCTGCTGGCGCTGCACCGCGCCGGCCGGCTGCCGCTGGAGCAGCTGCTCGGCGCCCGCCACCCCCTCGAGGGCGTCGCCGCCGCCTACGCGGACCTGCGCGCCGGCGCCGTCGGCCGCGCGGTCGTGCTGCCGGGGACCACCGAGGGAACCACCGCGGGGGCCGCCGCGTGAGCCCCTCCGCCCGCTACCCCAGCCTCGCCGGGGCCGGCGTGCTCGTCAGCGGCGGCGCCAGCGGCCTCGGCGCGGAGTTCGTCACCCGCTTCGCCCGGCAGGGCGCCCGGGTCGCCTTCGTCGACGTCCAGGACGAGGCCGGGAACGCCCTCGCCGAGCAGCTCGCCGCGGCCGGCTGCCCGCCGCCGGTGTACCGGCACACCGACGTGCGCGACCTCGAGGGCTACGCGGCCGTCGTCGAGGAGGTCGCCGCCCTCACCGGCCCGATCACCGTGCTCGTCAACAACGCCGCCGACGACACCCGGCGGCCGCTGGCCGCGGTGGACCGGGACTCGTGGGACGCGGGGTTCCGGGTGAACCTGGACCACCACTTCTTCGCCACCCGGGCCGTGGCGCCGATGATGCGCGCCGCCGGCGGCGGTTCGGTGGTCAACCTCGGCTCCATCAGCACCCACGTCAAGCTCGCCGACCTCGTCGTCTACCGCACCGCCAAGGCCGCCGTCGAGGGGCTGACCCGCGCGCTGGCGCTGGAGCTGGGCGGGGACCGGATCCGGGTGAACTGCGTCATCCCCGGCTGGGTGATGACCGCCCGGCAGCTGGAGCGGTGGGTGGACGAGGAGGCCGAGGCCGTGCTGGACCGGGAGCAGGTGCTGCCGCTGCGGGTGCAGCCCGAGGACGTGGCCTCCCTCGTGCTGTGGCTGGCCGCCGAGGACAGCCGGGCCTGCACGGGCCAGAACTGGATCGTCGACGCGGGGTGGATGTGATGGACGTGCAGGAACAGCAAGCGCAGGAGACGCAGGGGCCGCAGGCCGGGGGAGCGCCCCGGCGCAGCCGGGCGTGGTTCGGGGCCTCCGGGCGCTCGGGGATGCTGTACCGGTCGTGGCTGCGCAACCAGGGCTACGGCGCGGAGGTCTTCGACGGCCGGCCCGTCATCGGCATCGCCACGACGTGGTCGGAGCTGTCCCCGTGCAACGCCCACCTGGACCGGGTGGCCGAGGCCGTCAAGCGCGGGGTGTGGATGGCCGGGGCCTTCCCGCTGGTCTTCCCCGTGATGTCCACCGGCGAAACCCTCATCCGCCCCACCGCCATGCTCTACCGCAACCTCATGGCCATGCAGGCCGAGGAGCTCATCCGCGGCAACCCCCTCGACGGTGTCGTGCTGCTCTCCGGCTGCGACAAGACGACGCCGGCGCTGCTCATGGGCGCCGCCAGCGTCGACCTGCCCGCGATCGTGGTCACCGGCGGGCCGATGCTCAACGGCAAGTTCCGCGGCAAGGACGTCGGCTCGGGAACCCAGGTGTGGCGCTTCGAGGCGGAGATGAAGGCCGGGCGGATGAGCGCCGAGGAGGGCGCGATCGCCGAGGGCTGCATGGCCCGCTCCGCCGGGCACTGCATGACGATGGGCACGGCCTCCACCATGGCCTGCGTCGCCGAGGCCCTCGGCATGCAGCTGCCCGGCTCGGCCAGCTGGCCCGCCGTGGACGCCCGGCGCGGTGAGGTCGCCCAGGCCGCCGGCCGGCGCATCGTCGAGATGGTCGAGGAGGACCTGCGCCCCAGCGCCGTCATGACCCGCGGCGCCTTCGAGAACGCGATCCGGGTGACGGCCGCGATCGGCGGTTCCACCAACGCCATCGTCCACCTGCTCGCCCTCGCCGGCCGGCTCGGGGTCCCGCTGTCGCTGGAGGACTTCGACACCCTCACCCGCGACGTGCCGACGGTCGTCGACCTCATGCCCTCGGGGCGCTTCCTCATGGAGGACTTCTGCTACGCCGGCGGGCTGCCCGCTGTGCTGCGCGACCTCGCCGAGAACGGCCTGCTCAACACCGCCGAGACGACCGTCACCGGCCGCCCGATCGGCGAGCTCGTCGCCGACGCCCCCTGCTACGACCGCGAGGTGATCCGCGCCTTCGATGCGCCGCTGCAGCCGCCGGGCTCGGGGACCGCGGTGCTGCGCGGGAACCTGTGCCCGCGCGGGGCGGTCCTCAAGCAGTCAGCCGCCTCGCCGGACCTGCTGCAGCACACCGGGCGTGCCGTCGTCTTCGACTCCCCGGAGGCCTACCACGCCGTCTGCGACGACGAGGACCTCGACATCGGCGCCGACGACGTCATCGTCGTCCGCGGCGCCGGGCCCCGCGGCTACCCCGGCATGCCGGAGGTCTCCAACGTCCCGCTGCCCGCCAAGCTGCTGCGCGCCGGGGTCACCGACATGGTGCGCATCAGCGACGGCCGGATGAGCGGCACGGGCTTCGGCGCGGTCGTCCTGCACGTGGCACCCGAGGCCGCCGTCGGCGGGCCGCTGGGCCTGCTGCGCACCGGCGACGTCATCGTCCTCGACGTCCCCGCCCGCCGCCTGGACGTGCAGCTGAGCGAGGAGGAGCTCGCCGCGCGCACCCCCTCCTGGGAACGGCGCAGCGGCGTCCCCGACGGCGGCTGGCCGTGGCTGTACGCCGAGCACGTCCTGCAGGCCGACGAGGGCGCGGACCTGGACTTCCTGCGCGGGAGCCGCGGCAGCGCCGTGCCCCGCGACTCCCACTGAGGCCCCTGCCCGACCCCACCGCCCGATCCACCGCCCGATCCACCGCCCGATCCACCGCCCGATCCACCGCCCGATCCACCGCCCGACCGTCCGAGGGAGGACAGCGATGACCACCGCAGCCGAGGCCCCCGCCCGCCGCGGGCGGGACCGCCCGCGGCGCTCAGCCGCCCGCGGCGGGGGAGAAACCCGGCGGCAGCAGCGCCAGCGTCGTCCCGTCCGCGTCGAGCAGGCGCCGGCCGGGACCCTCCAGCGCGGAGGCGCGCGCCCGCAGCCGCCGCTCGGCCAGCTCCGGGTCCCCCGTCGTCAGCCCGACGGCCCGCAGGCCGGTGCGCCCCGGGTCGTCGGCGGCGGCGGGCAGCGGCGCGACGTCGTAGGAGAACAGCTCCAGCGTCCCGCGGCCCGCGGCCAGGTAGCTGCGCACGTACCCGCGCTCGTCGCCGGGGTGCGGAACCTGCCCCAGCGCGGGCAGCGCCAGGTCGTCGCGGTAGGTGGCCAGCGCGCGGTCGAGGTCGGCGGTGGTGAGGGCCGCGTGGTCCAGCACGAGGGCCTCGCCCGGGGCGGCCGCCGCGTCCCGCTCGGCGACCAGTTCCGCGTTCCACACCGTCGTGTGCACCAGGCGCCCGGCCACGAGCTCGACGAGGGCGCCGTCCGGGTCGGAGAAGAAGACGATGCGGACCTCGCCGAGCGCGGTCATCGGGGCGATGGCGAACGGCACGCCCGCGGCCCGCACCCGCTCCGCCCAGGCGTCGACGTCGGCCACCGTGAAACCCACGTGGCGCAGTCCCGACTGGTGGTTCACCACCTGCCACCCCGCCGGTTCCGGGCGCGGCCGGCGCACGAGGTGCACCAGACCGCTCCCGGCGTCCAGCCACGCCTCCTCGTCGGTGGCGGGCGCGCCGGCGGCGACGGGCAGGCCCAGCAGGCCGGTCCAGAAGCCGAGGCTGCGCTCGAGGTCCACCACGCCGAGTTCCACGTGGTGCAGGGTCGTCGTGGGGTTCGGGTCCACGCCACCACTGCACACCCGCACCGCCCGCGCGTCAACGCCTCTGCCGCACCACGCCCGGCCGCGGAGGTGGCCTGATGCTCGCCCTGCTCGTGCGCTTCGCGGTGCCCGACGCGGTCGCCGCCGCCCGCTTCGACGCGCTGCTCGCCGCGGCGCTGCCCGCCGTCCGCGAGGAGCCGGGGACCCTGCTCTACGCGCCGAGCACCGTGCCCGCCGAACCCCTCGTGCGCGTCGTCTTCGCCGTCTACGCCGACGAGGCCGCCCACGCGGTGCACGACCGCGCGCCGGGGATGTCCGCGTTCCTCGCGGAACTGCCGGCGCTCACCACCTCCGTCCGGGTCGAGGAGCTGCAGCCGGCGACGCTGATCGGCTCCCCGGCTCCGCTCGACCCCGCACCCCACCGAGAGGCCCCACCATGTCCGTGACCCACCGCGAACCCGTCTCCTCGCCCGCCTCCCGCGACGAGCGCCTGGCGCACCGCAGCGGCGAGACCGTCCTGACCGTGCGCACCCCCGACGGCCGCCCGCTGGCCGGTGCGCCGGTGAGCGTGGAGCAGCGCAGGCACGCGTTCACGTTCGGCTGCATCGGATTCGACTTCATCGCCCACGCCAACGGCGAGCGCCCCGGCGAGCGGCCCGCCTCGTTCTTCGGCAAGGAGGCGCCGCACGAGGGCGTGGAGCAGCTCGCGGCCGACTGGTTCGAGCTGTTCAACACCACGACGCTGCCGTTCTACTGGGGCGAGTTCGAACCCGTCCGCGGCCGCCCGGACACCGAGCGGCTGCTGCGCACCGCCCGCTGGTTCACCGAGCGCGGGGCGGCCGTCAAGGGGCACCCGCTGACCTGGCACACCGCGGCGCCCTCGTGGCTGCTGGGGCTGGACGAGCACGAGGTCCTCGCCGCGCTGCGCGCGCGCATCCACCGCGAGGTCACCACCTTCGCCGGGCTCGTCGACACCTGGGACGCCGTCAACGAGGCGGTGATCATGCCCGACTACGACAAGCACGACAACGGGATCACCCGGCTCAGCCGCGCGCTGGGGCGGGTCGGCACCGTGCGGGTGGCCTTCGAGGAGGCGCGCGCCGCCAACCCCGGCGCCACGCTGCTGCTCAACGACTTCAACCTCTCGCCCGACTACGAGCGCCTCGTCGAGGAGTGCCTGGAGGCCGGCGTGCGCATCGACGCCCTCGGCCTGCAGAGCCACATGCACAAGGGCTACTGGGGCGAGCAGCGCACGCTGGAGGTGCTGGAGCGCTTCACCCGCTTCGGCCTGCCGCTGCACTTCACCGAGAACACGCTGGTCTCCGGCGACCTCATGCCCTCCTCCGTCGGCGACCTCAACGACCACCAGGTGCCCTCCTGGCCCTCCACGCCCGAGGGCGAGCAGCGCCAGGCCGACGAGGTCGCCCGCCACTACCGCACCCTGTGGTCGCACCCGGCGGTGCACGCCGTGAACTACTGGGGGCTCTCCGACGCCGGCGCCTGGCTGGGCGCCCCCGTGGGGCTGGTGCGCGCCGACGGCACCCGCAAGCCCTCCTACGAGGCGCTGCACGCCCTCGTCAAGGGCGAGTGGTGGCTGG
The DNA here is from genome assembly GCF_050871885.1 of Kineococcus aridisoli. Taxonomy (NCBI): domain Bacteria; kingdom Bacillati; phylum Actinomycetota; class Actinomycetes; order Kineosporiales; family Kineosporiaceae; genus Kineococcus; species Kineococcus aridisoli. Next base: position 58,906 of record NZ_JBJLSF010000007.1, read on the forward strand.
CGCCGACGACGACCGCCACCGACGAGCACGGGCGCGTCGCGGTGCGCGGCTCGCTGGGCGGGTACGCGGTCTCCGCGGCCGGTGCCACGGCCACCTTCGGCATCGAGGCCCCCGGCAGCGCCGCCGCCGACGTGACCCTGGTCGCCGACCGCTGACCGGGCGACCGGCGGGGGCGCGCTCGGCGACCCAGGCGCTGAACTCCTCGTCGGTCACGAGCGCGGCGTTCATCTCGGTGGCGGAGTAGCCGGGGGAGATGGCGTTGACCTGGACCCCGGAGCGGGCCAGGTCGGCGGCCATCCCCATGGTGAGCACGACGATGCCGCCCTTGGTGGCTGCGTGCGGGGCGATCGTGCGGCGCGCCAGCACCGACTGCACCGAGCCGATGTCGACGACCTTGCCGGAGCCGCGCTCGGCCATCGCCGGGGTGATCGCGCGCGAGACGTGGAAGGCGCTGGAGAGGTTCGCGCTGACGGCGGCGTCCCAGTCGCCCACCGCGAACTGGGTGAACGGCGCCCGACGCTGGATGCCGACGTTGTTCACCAGCACGTCGGGCACGCCGTGGCGCTCGATGAGCTCCGCGCAGCCGACCGCGACCGCGGCGGCGTCGGTGACGTCGAAGCCGGCCGTCTCCACCCGCGTCCCCGTCGCCTCCGCCAGCTCGGCGGTCACCCGGGCCAGGCGCTGCTCGTCGCGCCCGTGCAGGACCACCCGCGCGCCGGCGCGTGCCAGGCCGGTGGCCAGGGCCAGGCCCAGCCCGCGGGTGGAGCCGGTGACGAGGGCGATGCGGCCGGTGACGCCGAAGAGGGGCTCGCACCCTCCAGCGCGGCGCCGCCGCGAGCGGCCCGCGGTGGAACCGGGGGCGCCCGGGGTGACAGGCTGGCTCCGTGGCACGCGACGACGACACCTCCCCGGACACCTCCCTGGTCGGCGACTCCTACGCGGCGGGCGAGGCGGCGCTGCGCGAGCTGCGCGAGCCGCTGCGGGCCTGGCTGGAGCAGAACGCGCTCGTCGACGAGGAGGTGGGCGCCGACGCGGTCGTGGAGGCCCTCACCGTGGCCGTCGGCGGGCTGCTCACCGTCCGGCCCGGGGCCGTGCTCACCCGCCTGGGCCCCGAGGACGTCGAGGCGCTCGTCGAGCGGGTGGTCCCCGCGATGGTCGCCGACACCGGCACGCCCGACCCCGAGGACATGGAGGAGGACCTGCAGGCGGTCTTCTACCAGTTCCTGCGCTTCCTCGGCGACACCGGCCGCTGGACCGGCTCCGAGGGGGACCTGGAGACCGACCTGACGCTGCTGGCCGGCGAGCCGCCGGAGATCGACGCCGTCATGGCCGAGGCCGCCGCCGAGGTCGACGAGGCGGAGGAGGACGCCGCGGTCCTGGCCTCCTTCCCCGTGCTGGCCGCCCGGGCCGTGCTGGAGCAGGTCGGCGAGGGCCTCGACGTGCCCGACGACGAGGAGCTCGCCGCCGACGACGTCACCGCGGTCCTGGCCTCCTTCGAGCACCGCATCCCGATCACCGCCGACGTCGAGGGCGAGCCGCAGCGGCTGGAGGACGTGCCGTGGCTGCGGCAGGTCGTCCTCACGATGCTCGAGCTGGACCTGCTCGACGGCGAGGACGAGACCCTCCTCGTGCCCGGCGCGGAGGCCGACGGCTGGCTGGAGCCGGTGCCCGAGGCGCGCGAGCTGCGCCGCCACCTCGTCGGCCGCTTCGTCCTCGACGACCCCGCCACCCTCGACGGCGGGTTCTCCGTCGCCGAGGCGGTGCTGCCGACGATCCTGGCCTCCGCGATGGCCGGCACCCCCTTCGACGAGGCGGCGCTCGGCGAGCTCGTCGAGAACGCCGCCGCGCTCGGCCCCGCCGCCGGGGTGGCCGTCGACGAGCTGCGCGAGCGGATGTCCGACCTCGCCGTGTTCGGCATCGTCAGCGAGGAGCCGCCGTGGACGGTGGCGCGCGGGTACTGGCCGGCGCTCGCGGCCGCGGTGGCCGCCGGCGGCGGGGAGGGCGACGTGCTCGGCGACCTGTTCGGCCAGGACGGCGAACCGCACTGGTTCGAGTCGGTCATGGGCCAGCTCGGCATGGGCGGCGACCAGGTGCAGCAGATCCGCAACATCCTCGGCGGGCGCTGAGCCGGGGCGCCGGGCGCGGGGCGGTGGGGGCGGGCGCCCGACGGCGGGCGCCCGCTCAGACCTCCACGGCCAGGTGCGCCCACACCGTCTTGCCGTCGTCCTCGCCCTGCACGCCCCAGTCGTCCGCGACGGCCTCCACGATGCCCAGACCGCGCCCGCCCAGCGCCTCCGGCCCCGCCGCGCGCTCCAGCGGGGAGCGGGGCGAGCGGTCGCGCACCGCGATCGTCAGCCGGCGCGCGGCCGCGTCGAAGCGCAGCGTCAGCCCCGCACCGCCGCCGGCGTGCACGAGCGCGTTCGTCACCAGCTCCGAGAGCACCAGCTCCGCCTCGTCCAGCAGCTCCTCGGCCGACCACGCCACCAGCCGCGCCCGCAGCAGCTCGCGCCCGCTCGCCACCGAGCGCACGTCCGGCGGCAGCCACGCGCTCGCCTCCAGCGGCCGCCCGCCCGCTCCGGCGTACGTCGTCACCAGCAGCGCCGCGTCGTCGGTGAGGGCGTGCGGGATCGCCTGGAGCAGCGCCGTGGCCAGCGCCTCCGCCGGGCGGGCGGGGCCGGCCTCCAGCAGCGCCGAGCGCAGCGCGGCCTCGCCCTCCTCCGACCCCACGCCCAGCACCTCCACGACCCCGTCGGTGTGCAGGACGACCGCCCCGCGACCGTGCAGCCGGTGGGTCGTCGTGGGGTACTCGGCGCCGGCCAGCACCCCCAGCGGCGGCCCGGGGTCCACCGGCGCCTCCCGCAGCCCGCCGTCGTCGACCACCAGCGGCGCCGGGTGGCCGGCCGAGGCCAGCGTCAGCACGCCCGTCCCGGTGTCCAGGCGCAGCAGGCAGCACGTGGCGAACAGGTCCTGCTGCAGGTCCACGAGCAGGCTGTTGGTGCGGGCCAGCGCCACCCCGGGGTCGTGGCCCTCGCTGACGTAGGCGCGCACCGCCGTGCGCAGCTGCCCCATGAGCGCGGCCGCGCGCGTGCTGTGGCCCTGCACGTCGCCGATGACGAGCACCACCCCGTCCTCGGTGGCGACCGCGTCGTACCAGTCGCCGCCGATCTCGGCCCCGGCCAGCGCGGGGGAGTAGCGCACCGCGATCTGCAGCTCGGGCCGCTGCGGCAGCACCCGCGGCAGCATCCCGCTCTGCAGGTCGCGCGCCAGCTCGGCCAGCGCCGCGGTGGAGCGGGCCAGGTCCGCGCGGGCCTCGCGCTCGGCGTCCAGCAGCTGCGCGCGCTCCAGCGCCACCGACAGCTGCGCCGCCACGCCCGCGAACAGCTCCAGGTCCACCTCGCCCAGCGGCGAGCGGGTCCCCCAGTCCACCGCCAGCGCCCCCAGCGCGTCGCCGTCGCGGCCGAACAGCGGCACCACCAGGGCGCTGCCGCCGCGCGTGACGACCGGGGTGCGCGTGCGCACGGCCTCCGCGATCGCGTCGTCGGCCTCCAGGGCCACCTCGGCCGGCTGCGCGTGCGGCGGGTGCCCGTCGCCGACCAGCCGGCCGTCGTCGACCACGACGAGCGCCGCCGAGCGGCACTCCAGCACCTCGCACACCGCCACCGGCACCCGGGCGGTGATCTCCGAGCGCGTCGCGCTCGTCTGCAGCAGGTCCGTCACCCGCTCCAGCAGCGCCGCCCGCGCGGCCAGCGCCGTCGCCGTCCGCTCGGCGGCGCTCGCCAGCGCGGCCTGCACCGCCGTGCCCAGCGCCAGCGCGAGCACCGCGGCGGTGCGCTCGGCGTCCGGGCCGAAGCGGCCCGCACCGGTGGCCGTGAAGAGCACCGCACCGCGCCCGCCGCCCATCGGCGCGCACAGCGCGCTGCCCGGTGCCGCCGGCAGGCCCGGCACCTCGCGGCCCGGCAGGTGCACGGGCGCGGCCGCCGCGGCCTCGGCCGCGAACGGCGGCCGGTCGAGGTCGAGGAAGACGTCCCCGTCCACCAGGTACAGCTGCGCGCGCCCGGGGGCGGGCGCGCACCAGACGACGCAGTGCTCGGCCCCCAGCAGCCGCCGCCCCGCGCGGGCGGCGCGGCGCAGCAGGGCGGGCAGGTCGCCGGGACCCCCGGGACCGGTGAGCGCCCGCAGGTAGTCGTCCAGGCCGTCGAGCACCTGCGCACCGTACCCAGCGCGGCCGCACTCCTCGCGGCGGTCCGCGTCGCGGGCCGCGAGCGACGGGTCGGGAGGGGGCGGGCCGGGCGCGATGGGTCAGGGGGCGGGTCAGGAGGGGCGGGCCAGGCTGCCGGGGCCGCCGGCCAGGACGGCGGCCGCCAGCGCCCGCGAGGCGGGGCGGTCCTCGGTGCGGGGGTTGGTGAGCAGCACCAGGTCGATCTGGCCGAGCTCGGGCAGCTTGTGCTGCGGGCCCAGCGCCACCAGCTGCACCGGCACCAGCGAGCCGGCCAGGCAGGAGACGCCGATGCCGGAGGCGACGGCCGCGATGAGGCCGTTGACGCCGCGGCACACGCACGCCGAGCGGTACCCGATGCCGACGCGGTCGAGGGCCTGGTGCATGGCCGTCGCGCTCAGCGAGGGGCCCGGGTAGACGGCCAGCGGCACCGGCTGGGTGAGGTCCAGGCGCGTGGACGGGTTGCCCACCCACACCAGCCGCTCGCGCTTGACGAGCTTGCCCTCGCCGGAACCGCGCGGGCGCTTGCCGATGAAGATGTCGAGGCGGTCGTTCTCCAGCCGGCGGTGCAGCGTCCCCGACTGGTCGACGGTCAGCTCCAGGTCCACCCGCGGGTTCTGCGTGCGGAAGTCGCGCAGGATCTGCGGCAGCCGCGTCAGCGCGAGGTCGTCGGACATGCCGATGCGCAGCCGGCCCACCGGCCGGGCGCCGGAGAAGTACGCGGCGGCCTGCTCGTGGGCGGCCAGGATCGAACGGGCGAAACCGATCATGGCCTCGCCGTCGGCGGTGAGCGCCACCGAGTGCGTGTCGCGGTGCACCAGCTGGCGGCCCACGGCGTCCTCGAGCTTGCGCACGTGCTGGCTGACCGTCGACTGCCGCACGCCCAGCCGCGCGGCGGCCTGGGTGAAGGAGTGGGTCTGCGCGACGGCCAGGAAGGAGCGCAGCTGCACCGGCTCGAAGGTGGCGGTCGGTCCCCGGCCAGCCGTCATGGTCACCGCCCCGTCGCGCGTCCCGTCGCCCGTCATCACGACACGTGATGACTGATAAGCCGCCCATGCGGGCGCCTGGAGCTGCACCCTACCCACGGGGGCGGTGACACTGGAAGCACACCGCAGGGGGACGCACGAGGGGTACCACGACGTGACACCGGCAGCCGCCGAGGCCAGCACCGAGTCGACCGGCACGAGCGCACCACCGGGCCGCGGTGGGACGTTCGCCGCGCTGTCCGTGCGCAACTTCCGCATCTACTCCACCGGTCAGCTGTTCGCCAACACCGGCGTGTGGGTGCAGAACATCGCCCTCGACTGGCTGACGCTGGAACTGACGCACTCGCCCGCCGCCGTGGGCATCGCGATGGCGCTGCAGTTCCTGCCGATCCTGCTGCTGGGCATGGTCGGCGGGATGGTCGCCGACCGCTACCCCAAGCGGAACATCCTGATCGTCACCCAGCTGTGCAGCGCCTCCGTCGCCGCGACGCTGGCCGTGCTCACCCTCAGCGGGCAGATCACCGTCGGCGCGATCTACGTCCTCGCCGTCGTCGGCGGCCTCGTCGTCGCCCTGGACAACCCGACCCGCCAGTCGTTCGTCGGGGAAGTTGTTCCGCCGCAGCATGTCCGCAACGCGATCGCGCTGAACTCCGCGGTGTTCCAGAGCACCCGCCTCGTGGGGCCGGCGCTGTCCAGCCTGCTCATCGGCACCGTGGGCACCGGCTGGGCCTTCGCCGTCAACGCCCTGCTATACCTCGGGCCCACGATCACCCTGGCGACGATGCGCACCGACGAGCTGCGCCCCACCCCGGCCCTGCCGCGCGCCCGTGGGCAGCTGCGCTCGGCGCTGCGCTACGTCGCCGACCGCCCGCACGTGGGCTGGACGATCGCCCTCGTCGGCGTCTTCGGCACCTTCGGGCTGAACTTCCCCGTCGTCCTCACCGCGATGGCCAGCGAGACGTTCTCCGCCGGCGCGGGGTTGTACGGGGCGTTCAACATCGTCCTCGCCGTCGGGTCCATCACCGGGGCGCTGCTGGCCGGCAGCCGCACGAACACCCGGCTGCGGACCATCCTCGTGCTGGCCGCCGCCTTCGGCGCCGCGCAGGCGCTCGCGGCGTTCGCCCCCAACCTCGGGACGTTCATCGCCGTCCTCGTCGTCATGGGCGTCACCAACCTCGCCTTCCAGGCGATCGCGAACTCCTCCGTGCAGCTGTGGGTGGACCCGGAGTTCCGCGGCCGCGTCATGGGGCTGTACGTCCTGGTGTTCATGGGCGGCACGCCCATCGGCGGCCCGATCATCGGCTGGATCACCGAGCACGCCGGGGCGCGCACGGGCATGGCGGTCTGCGGGCTCGTGCCGCTCGCCGTCGCGCTGGCGATGATCGGCGTCCTCGCGCTGCAGCCGGTGCGGGCGCGCCGGCGCGAGGCCGTGCTCGCGGGCTGATCCCCGCCGCCCGGCCCCGCGCCCACCGCCGGTCCCGCGCCCGGCGCCGCCCGGGTTCAGGCCGAGAAGCCACTGCGCTCGCGCCGCCGCCCGCGCACCTCGGCCAGCAACCCCTCGTGCAGCACCGCCACCGGGACCCGGGCCGCGGCCGCGCCCGGCGCGCCCGCGGAGACCGACCCGTCGGCCAGCTCGGCGTCGCCGAGGACCGCCACGTGCGGGACGCGGCGCTCGCGGGCCGCGCGCACCCGCCGCGGCAGCGGGCCGTCCGCGGCCACCTCCACCCGCAGCCCGTCCGCGGACAACCGGTCGGCGAGGGCCCGCGCGGCGGCGCCGTGGCGTTCCCCGCTCACCGGCAGCACCTGCAGCTGCACCGGTGACAGCCAGGTCGCCAGCCACCCGTCGTCCGCCTCCAGCAGCAGCGCGGTCAGCCGCTCCATCGAGCTCAGCAGCCCGCGGTGCACCAGCACGGGCCGGTGCGCGGCGCCGTCGGCGCCGGTGTAGGTGAGCCCGAACCGCTCCGGCTGCACGTGGTCGACCTGCACGGTGGACAGGGTCTCCTCCCGGCCGCGGCCGTCCAGCACCTGCACGTCCACCTTCGGCCCGTAGAACGCGGCCTCACCGGCGGCCTCCTCGTGCTCCACGCCCAGCTCCGCCAGCGCCTCGCGCAGCGCCCCCTCCGCGCTCGCCCAGACCGCGTCGTCGCCCAGGTGCGCCTGCGCCGCCCCGCGCACCGACAGCCGGTAGCGGTGCACCCGGATCCCCAGGACGTCGTAGGCGTGCCGGACGGCGCGCAGCGCGGTGACGACCTCCTCGACGACCTGGTCGGGGCGGCAGAAGGAGTGCGCGTCGTCCAGGGTGATCTGCCGGACCCGGCTGAGGCCGGTGAGCACGCCGGACAGCTCGCTGCGGAACATCGAGCCCAGCTCCGCCAGGCGCACCGGCAGGTCGCGGTGGCTGTGCGGGCGGGCGGCGAACACCTGGGCGTGGTGCGGGCAGTTCGCCGGGCGCAGCACGAACTCCTCCCCGCCCACCCGCACCGGCGGGAACATGTCGGCGGAGAACTTCCGCCAGTGCCCCGAGCGCTCGAACAGCTCCCGCTTGGCCAGCACGGGGGTGTGCACGCGGCGGCAGCCGGTGGCCAGCGACAGCTCCAGCGCGAAGCGCTCCAGCTCGGCGCGCACGACGGCGCCGGCGGGCAGCCACAGCGGCAGCCCCGGACCCACGAGCGGTGAGGTGTCGAACAGGTCCAGGCGGCGGCCCAGGGCCGGGTGGGCGCTCAGCGCGTGGTCTTCGGCGTGGTCCACGTCCATCGGACGTCCTCCTTCGGGGAGGGGAACGCCGGGGACGCGAAGAGCCCCGGGGAGTTCCCCGGGGCTCGGACTCGTCAGCTCAGTGCTGCGCGCGGCGCCGGAGGTTTCCCGGCGTCGTCGTGGACTGGCTGCGAGGCATCACCCGGCCAGGGTGGCACGATGGGCGGCCCGGCGTCGAGGCGGTTTCCCGGAGGTCGTCGTGCTGCAGCTGGACCCGGTGGTCCCCGCGGACACCGACGCGCTGTTCGGGATCCTCTCCGACCCCGCCGGGTGGTGGTTCGACCCCGCGGGCCGGCACCGCGACGTCGGCACGACGCGCCGCTGGGTCGAGCGGGCGGCCGGGCGGTGGGGCAGCGACGGGCTGAGCTACTGGACGGTGCGCCTGCCCGGCACCGGGGAGGTCGTCGGGGTCGGCGGCGCCCAGCGGCACCGCTCGGGGGTGTGGAACCTCTACTACCGCATCGCCGCGGCGCACCAGCGCAACGGCTACGCGCTGGAGCTGGGGAGCGCCGGCATCGACGCCGCGCACGCCGCCGACCCCGCCCGCCCCGTCGTCGCCTGGGTGGCCGAGCACAACCACCCCTCGCGCCGCGTCGCCGAGCGCTTGGGCCTGCGGCTGCACGGCCTGCACGTCGACGCCGCCGACGGCGCGGTGCGGCTGGCCTACGCCGACCGCCCGCTGCGGGAGGCGCCGCCCGCCTGACCCGGCGCCGGAACCCCGCGGGTCCGCGGTCCCCCGCGATCCGCGGATCCACAGGGCCCCGGCGCTCCCCGGGACCTGTGGAGGAACCCGGCGGGTGCCCTCGCGGCTGCTTGGCTCCACCCCACCGGGAGGAGGTGGGGGATGGACGAGCTGTCGACGCTGTCGCCGGAGGCGGCCGACGGGGCCGCGGCGGCGGCGCGCGCGGTGGCCGCGGAACTGGCGGGGACCACCACCCGCGTCGCGGCTGCGGTCGACGCCGTCGGCGGCTGGTACGGCGCCGCGCGCGGCGGTTTCGCCGACCGCGTCGCGGAGCTGCACGGCCACCTCGGCCTGCTCACCGGAACCGCCGCCGCGGGAGCGGGGCTGATCGAGGCCTTCTCGCGCGAGCTGGGGGCGCTGCGGGGCCGGTTGCGCGGCGTCGACACCGCCGTCGAGCGGGTGCAGCAGCGCATCGGCACCGGTATCGGCATCGGCGACCTCGCCTCCTGGCACGCGGACCACGCGGAGCTGGAGCACTGGCAGGCCTCCCGCCGGCAGGCCCTGGCCGAGTTCGACACCGCCTGCGCCGACCTCGCGCAGCGGTTGCTGGCCCTCGTCCACGACGTGCCCGACCGCCCCCGCCGCGCCGCCGAGCACGTCGACGACGCCGTGCACGCCCTCGCCGCCGGGGTCGGGGACCAGGCCCACCTGGTGCTCGGGTGGGCCTGGGACGCGCCGGGCTGGCGCCGCTCCGTCGCCGGCCTGCCCGCGCGGCTGCTGGAGGCGGCGGAGCACCCCGTCGGCACCGCGCTCGCGGCGACGCCCCTCGACGACCTCGCCGACGGCCGCTACGGCGCCGCCGCCGGTTCGCTGGCGACGGCGCTGCTGGGCCGGGGGGTCGGCCGCGGGCCGGGGCCGGGCCCGCGGGACGCGCCACCGCCCGGCTCGCCGCTGCACCGGTACCTGGCAGCCGACGGGAACCCGCTGCCGCAGGCGCTCGGCGACCTGCTCACCGGGGTGGACCTGCGGCACAGCGAGGTGTTCGCCGGAGCGCACACCATCGCCCGGCACGTCGACGTCGACGACGCGTTCCTGCGGCGCAGGTTGCGGACGGGGGAGGTGGAGGGCGGTCTCGTCCAGCGCCGGCCGCCCGACGCCGCCTCGCGGTGGGCCGACCTGGAGACCGCCCAGGCGAGGATCGGCGAGGTCCTGCGCACGCACCGCGAGGAGATCGCGCAGGAGGCCGCGTCCGGTGAGAGGTCCATCGAGGTGCGCGCACCGGCGCCCGCGAGCGCGGGTTCCCTGTGGGTGCGGGAGGCCGACGGGCGGATCACCGCCCAGCCGGTGTCGTCGTGCAAGGTGGTCCTGTCGCGTGCCGCGGACGGGTCCTGGTTCGTCAAGACCGCATACCTGGAGTAGCGCAGTGGGGATCGTGTCAGCACCGGTGGAACTCGCGTTCAGCGAGGTCGGGGACGAGCTGTGCCCCCGGGAGGCGCTCGAGCGGGGGATCGCCCGGGCCGCGCGGCGCGGGGTGCTCGCGCGCGAGCGCGACCACTGGCGCGAGGTGCTCGCGGCGGCGGAGGCGGCCGACGACTACGCCGCCGCCGTCCGCCGCCTCGGGCACGTGAACCGGCAGGACCCGCCCGACGGGACCTCCTGGCGGCAGTGGGCGCGGTGGGTGGACCTGCGGATGACGGAGGCCGTGGACGACCCCGCCACCCTCGTGCACGACCTCGACGACGACCCCGGCTGGTGGAGCTGCGGCGGGTCCCTGGACATCGCGCCCGAGCGGGCGCGGGAGCTGCTGCGCGAGCGGGGGGAGCAGGCGCCCGCCGCGGGACCCGGCCGCCGCGCGCACCTCGTGGGGGACGTCGGCCGCGTCGTGGGGGAGGTCGTGCTGCTCGACCCGCACGGCGTCGAGCGCGCCCGGGTCCCGACGTCGCGGGTGGGGGTCGTGCTGGAGCGGGAGTCCCCCGGCGCCCCGGGGTGGGTGCTCGTGGGCGCGCACCCCGCCGCACCCGAGGAGGACGCGCGCGCCGCGGCCCGGCGGGAGCGGTGGCCGGTGCTCGCGGGCGCGCTGGGCGGCTGGTTCAGCAGCGCGGCCCTGGAACGGGTGCACCCCGACCTCAGCCAGCACCGGATGATGGCGGGGGAGGACGCGCGGTTCCGCGCCCGCCTGGCCGCCGAGCTCGGGGAGCTGCTGGCCCTCGGCGACGCGGACCTGCCCGCCGCCGTGCTCGCGCTGGGCTGCTCGATCGGACCGGCTCCCGCGCACCTGCGGCGGTGGCTGGGCTGGATGGCCTGGCGCGCCACGTACTTCGACTGGGCGTGAGGCGGGGCGGGTCGAGGTCGGGTCGAGGTGGGGTCGAGGTGGCGTCAGGTGGTCGCCAGCAGGGCGGCGAGCAGCGCCGTGCGCTGCAGCATCCCGGAGACCGTGGCGTGCTCGGAGCGCGCGTGCGCACCGCCGCCGACGGCGCCGAGCCCGTCCAGGACCGCCGCCCCGGCGGCCGAGGCGAAGTTGCCGTCGCTGGCCCCGCCGACGGCGACCTCCGGCAGCTCGAAGCCGAGGGCGGCGGCGAGGTCGCGGGCGCGCCCGTACAGCGCGGCGGTGCCCTCGGTGCGGGCCATGACGGGGCGGTTCCAGCGGCCCGTCACCTCGCAGACCACGCGCTCGTCGCCGGTGTCCAGGCCGGCCAGGACGGCGTCGACGCGCTCCTGCTCGGCCGGGTCGGAGACGCGGACGTCGATCGAGGCCCACGCGCGGCCCGGGGTCACGTTCGCGCGGGTGCCGCCGGAGACGACCCCGACGTTCACCGACGTGCCGGCGTCCAGGTCCGTGGCGGCGTGCAGCTGCTGGACGACCCGGGACAGGGCCAGCACGGCGCTCGCACCGGCCGTCGGGTCCAGGCCGGCGTGGGCCTCCACGCCGGTGAGGTGGACCTGGAAGAGGCCGACGCCCTTGCGGGCCGTCTTCACCGCACCCCCCGGGCCGCTGGCCTCCAGCACCAGCACGGCCGCGGCGGTGCGGGCCACGTCCTCGATGACGGGGCGGGCCACCGGCGAGCCGATCTCCTCGTCGCCGTTGAGCAGCAGCCGCACGTCGCGGCGGGGCACCCGCAGCTCGTCGAGGACGTCCAGCGCCCCGACGAGCTGCACGAGACCGGACTTCATGTCGAACACGCCCGGGCCGCGCAGCACGTCGCCCTCCAGGGAGAACGGGACCTCCGCGAGCGTGCCCAGGCTCCACACGGTGTCGTAGTGGGCGAGCACGACGACGGGCTCGCCGGGCAGCGACCCCGGCAGGTCGAGCACGACGGTGTCGCCGTGCTCGCCGCCGCCGGTGAGCGAGCGCGCCGCGGGGGCGCCCAGGCGCGCGGTCAGCCACGCCTCCACGAACTCCAGCCCGCGCTCCAGGGCGGCGCGGTCGTCGGAGGGCGTCTCGACCTCCACGTACGCGCGCAGGTCGGCGAGCATCCGCTCGCGGCGGGAGGCCACCCGGGCGAGCAGCTCGGGGGCGGGGACGGGCAGCGGCCGGGGCGGGGAGCTCACCCGGCCCATCCTGCCGCCGCCCGCTCCCGCGGGCCCCCGGGCGCGGCGGCTCAGAGGTCGGGCGCGGCCAGGGCCTCGTAGGCGTCCAGCTCGGCGAGGAACCGCTCGCGCACCTCCTCGTCCGCCCAGCTGATCTCGATGGCGTTGCGCTGCAGCTGGATCAGCTCGTCCGGGGTGAGGTCGGCCTGCCGGGTGAGGGCGATGAGGTTCTCCGTCACGTACCCGCCGAAGTACGCCGGGTCGTCGGAGTTGACGGTGACTCGGACCCCGCTGCGCAGCAGCTGCGCGATGACCGGCGCCTTGGAGTCGTCGGTGACGAAGGAGTTCGAGACGGGGCAGCAGGTCAGGCCCGTGCCGCGCTCGCGCAGCAGCTGCAGCAGCCGCGGGTCCTCCACGACGTTGGTGCCGTGGTCGATCCGGTCGACCTGGATGTCCTCCAGCACCTGGCGCAGGTGCTCGGTGCTGTCCTCCTGGTCGACGTCGCAGTGCGCGGTGAGCTTGAACCCCGCCGCGCGGGCGCGGGCGAACAGGTGCGCGAACTTCGCCGGCGGGTTCCCGCGCTCGTCGGAGTCCAGGCCGATGCCGACGACCTGCTTCCGGAAGCCCATCACCGCCTCGACCACCTCCTCGGCGCTCTCCACGGGCATGTCCCGCACGATGCACAGGATCAGCGCCGCGCTCAGCCCCAGCTCGCGCTGCGCCTCGAGCACCGCGTCGTGGTACCCGCCGACCACGTCGGCGAACGGCACCCCGCGCGCCACGTGGACCTGCGGGTCGAAGAACACCTCGGCGTGCAGGACGTTCTGCGAGGCGGCCTTGCGGAAGTACGCCATCGCCAGGTCGTGGAAGTCGCGGCGGGTGACGAGCACGTCCATCGCCGGGTAGTAGACGGCCAGGAAGGAGGCCAGGGAGTCGAAGGCGTAGGTGGCCCGCACCTCCTCGACGGTCCGCTGGCCGATGTCGACGCCGTTGCGCCGCGCCAGCTCCAGCTTCAGCTCCGGTTCGAGGGTGCCCTCCAGGTGCAGGTGCAGCTCGCACTTGGGCAGTCCGGCGGTGAAGGCGGCGAGGTCCATCGGCGCATCCTGCCGCAGCCGGCCGCCCCGCCCCAGCCAGTCCCCCCGCCCGGCGCCCGGCCCGGCTCCGGACCGGCGCCGGCCCGCGCGGCCGCAACACGTTCGTCACACGCGCGCAACGCGCCGCGCACGCCGACGCCGCAGGATCGAACCCCGGCGTGCGGCGCCGGGCAGCTCGAGGAGGGGAGCGGCCGTGGCCCGCAGCACCGTCCCGCCGTCCGCGCCGGACCCGCGCCCGGACCGCTGGTCGCCGCCCCGCCCGGACCCCCGGCTGGCCGACCCGGAGGTGGCGGCGTGGGTCGCCGGGCGGGCGCGGGCGACGCGCGGCTACCTGCCGCTGCACCTCGCGGGAGCGGCCACGGCCCGCTCGCGCGCCCGGCGCGGCGGCCCGGGGCCCGTCGACGACGAGCAGCTGCTCGTGCGCGACCTCGTCGTCCGCGGTGCGGCCGGGCCGCTGCCCGCCCGCTGCTACCGCCCCCGCACCGGCGCCCGCGCCACCGTGCTCTTCCTGCACGGCGGCGGCTGGGTCACCGGCGACCTCGACACCGACGACCCCACCTGCCGGCGGCTGGCCGCCGCCGCGGGTGCCGCGGTGCTCAGCCTCGGCTACCGGCTGGCGCCCGAGCACCCGTTCCCCGCGGGGCTGGAGGACGCCGCCGCGGTGCTGTGCCGGCTGGCCGACGGCGACCCGGCCGGGGCGCTCGGCGAGCTCGGGCTGCCCGCCGCCCCGCTGGCCGTCGCCGGTGCCGGGGCCGGCGGTCAGCTCGCCGCGCTGCTGGCCTTGCGCTCGCGCGCCGGGGACGTGCCGGCGCTCGCCCACCAGCTGCTGCTGTGCCCGGTGCTGGACTGCGACCTCGACCGCCCCTCGCACCGCGAGCACGAGGACCTCGGGCCCTCGGTGGCCGACCTGGCGTGGTTCTGGGGTGCGTACGTGCCCGACCGGGCCGCGCGCCGCAGCCCGCGGGTCAGCCCGCTGCGCGCGCCGCAGCTGGCCGGCCTGCCGCCGACGGCCGTCGTGGTCGCCGGTGCGGACCCGCTGCGCGACGAGGCCGTCGAGTTCTGCGCGCGCTTGCAGCAGGCCGGGGTGCCCGTGCGGCGCGTGCTCGTGGAGGGCGTGCCGCACGCCTTCCTCGAGGAGCCCGCGCTGGCCGGTGCGCAGCTGGCCGTGCGGGCGGCCGCCGAGCACCTGGCCGCGAGCCTCGACGCCGCTGCGGCGGGTGGGCGGGTGCTCGACCTGACGGGTGGGCGCGCGGGGGAGCGCACCGGGGAGCGCGCGGGGGAGCGCACGGGTGGCGTGGTGGTCGACCTGCGCGAGCGGGCCCGGCGGCCCTGAGCTCCCGCCCCTCCCGTGGTGATCTTCCACGGTGCACCTGGAGCCAGCGCGCAGCGCTGGAGGAAGATCACGAGTAGGGGCGGCGAAGGGGTGGTTGAGGGTTGACGCACCTGCAACTGGCCCGCGGTGTGCGCGCTGGGTGAGGCAGGATTCCTCTCCGTGGTCGCCTGGGAGACGCGGGTCCGGTGAGCATCGTCTCGACGGGGCAGCGCCGGCTGCTCGCTGCCGCGGCCGGTGCCTGGGCGCTGTACCTGCTCGTCGACGTCGCCGCCTTCGCGGTCGGCCACCGCCGCACCGTCCAGCTGGCCGACCTGGTCCTCGGCACCGCCGCCGCCGCGCTCGTCGTCGCGCTGCTGTGGGTGCGCGCCGCCGGGCCCACCCGCGAGCGCGGCGCCTGGCGGCTGTTCGCCCTGGCCTGGTCCGCCTGCTGCGTCTCCGAGCTGGGCTTCGACGTCGCCCAGCTCGCCCGCGGCTCCACCGTGCCGCCCGGCACGGGCCTGGAGGCCGGCTACCTCGTCTGCTACGTCGTGCTCTTCCGCGCCGTCGGCAAGCTGCTGTGGCCCCAGCGCGCCGGCGGCGGCCTCGGCCACCTCGCCGAGAGCCTCGGCCTGGCCCTGCTCGCCGGTGCCCTCGTGCAGCAGTTCGTCGCGCGCCCGCTCGCCGCGACCAGCGCCCAGCCGTTCGCCGGCGTCAGCTTCTGGGTGCTCGTCGCCGCCGCCGACGTCGTCATCGCCGCCTGCGCCGCGTACGTCGCCTTCGGCGCCCGCGGCGACCCGCGCTGGTGGTACCTGGCCGCCGGCATGGTCGTCGTCAGCGCCGGGCACGTCGCGTTCTGCATCGTCTTCCTGCGCGACGTCCACCGGCCCGGCGACGGCCTGGACCTGCTGTGGACCGGTGGGCTGCTGCTCGTGGGCGTCGCCGCGACCAGACCGGCCCGGCCGGTGCCGCTGCGCCCGCTGTCGCAGCGCTCGATCATGGCGGCTCCCGCGCTCGTGCTGCCCACCAGCGTCCTCGTGCTGGCGGCCGGGTCGTGGTGGCTGCGGCTGGGACCCGAGGTGGTCCTGGCCTGCGTGGCCGCCACCGCGGCGGCCCTCGTGCGCTGGGCCAGCGCCCAGCGCGAGCTGCTCGACCTGGCCCAGTACCGCCACGAGGCGCTCACCGACGAGCTCACCGGCGTGCCCAACCGCCGGGCGCTGCTGCTGGAGCTGGAGCGGCGCATCGCCCGGCGCAGGCCCTTCACCCTCGCCGTCGTCGACCTCGACCGCTTCAAGGCCGTCAACGACGGCCTCGGTCACGCCGCCGGCGACGAGCTGCTGCGCCAGGTGGTGCGCCGGCTGACGACCGCGCTGCCCGGCGGCTCCCTGCTCGCGCGCCTGGGCGGGGACGAGCTGGCCGCCGTCCTGCCAGGCCCCGACGTCGACCTCGCCCGCCGCGGTGTCGAGCGCGCGCACGCGGCGCTCGCCGGCTCCTACGACCTCGACGGCCACCGCGTCCACGTCGGCGCCAGCGTGGGGCTGGCCGCCTTCCCCGAGCACTCGCGCACCGCCGCGGACCTGCTGCGCCTGGCCGACGGCGCCATGTACGCGGCCAAGGCCGAGGGCGGCACCGTCCGCCTCGTCACCGGCACCACCGCCCAGCACGCCGCCGACTCCACCCGCGCCGCCGGGGACCTGCTGCGGGTGGCGCAGCTGCGCACCGCCCTGGGCATGGACGCCGGCGCCTCCGCGGCCGACCGCGCCGCCGCCGGCCGCCTGGTGCTGCACTACCAGCCGCAGGTGGACCTGCGCGACGACGCCGTCGTGGGCGTGGAGGCGCTCGTGCGCTGGTCCCACCCGCAGCTGGGTCTCATCGCCCCCGACGACTTCCTGCCCCTGGTCGAGCGCTACGCCCTGGTGCACCGCCTCACCCGGTGGGCGCTCGACGCCGCGCTGCGCACCAGCGCCGCCTGGGCCAGCGACGGCCACGACCTGCGGGTGGCCGTCAACCTCTCCGCCAGCAGCCTGCGCGACGAGGAGCTGCCCGCGACCGTCGCCGCCGCGCTGCTGCGCCACGGCCGCCCCGCCGACCGCCTGCAGCTGGAGGTCACCGAGTCCGTGGCGATGGCCGACCAGCACGGCCCGGGCGCGGTGCTGCCCGCGCTGGGGGAGCTGGGGGTGTCGCTGTCCATCGACGACTTCGGCACCGGCTACTCCTCGCTGGCGTACCTGCGCGAGCACGTCTTCGACGAGCTCAAGCTCGACCGCAGCTTCGTGGAGGGCATCGGCCGCGACGCGCGCGCGGAGGCGATCGCCACCTCCACGGTCTGGCTGGCGCACCGGCTCGGCCTGCGCGTGGTCGCCGAGGGCATCGAGACCCCGGCCGCCCGCGAGCACCTGGCCGCCCTGGGCTGCGACCTCGGCCAGGGCCACCTGCTCGGCCGGCCGGTGCCCGCCGGCGAGCTGGCCCGGTGGCTGCGCCGGCGCACCGCCCGGGTGCCCGCCGCCCGCCCGCAGGCACCGGCCGTCGTCGACCTGCGCCCGGGCGCCCGGCCCGCCGCCCCCGCCGCTCGCCCCGCACCGCCCCGCGAGGGCTGAGGGGTGCGGGTGCGAGTCAGGACAGCGCCAGCTCGAACCAGACGGTCTTGCCCCCACCGGTGCTGTGCGACCCCCACCGCTGGGCGAGGGTGTCCACGAGGGCCACGCCCCGCCCGCCCGTGGCGGTCGGCGGCACGTGCCGCACCTGCGGCAGCCCCGTCCCGCCGTCGCTGACGGAGACCGTGACCGTGCCGCCCGCGCGCCGCAGGTCCACCGCGATCGGCTCGCGGCCGTGGCGGACCGCGTTCGTCACCAGCTCGGTGGTCAGCAGCTCCAGGACCTGGCCGACACCGGTGGACAGGGGCGTGCCGGCGAACTGCTCGCGCAGCCACGAACGGGTGCGCCGAGCAGCCGACGGGTCAGCCCGCAGCTCCAAGCGCGCCATGCCACCTCGTTCGTCTCCAGTCCACCTGCCGCCTCAACTCTGGCACCCGGTCGCGCGGCGGCAACCGGGGCTCCCCCTCCCGGACCCCTGCCGGACCCCGCGCGGGCAGGTCGGGGGTGGCGCGCGAGGCGGTGCCGGGCATGATGCGGCGGGTGGACGACGCCGCGCGCGCCGAGCTCTCGCTCGCCGCCAGCACCCTGCTGCCGGCGCAGCCGGACCCCGACTTCGACCGCTTCGCCCGGCTGGGCACCACGGCCCTGGGCACCCCCGTCGCGCTCGTCAGCATGGTCAGCCGGGAGGGGCAGGTCTTCCCCGGCGCCGTCGGCCTGCCGCAGCCGTGGCAGAGCACCCGCAGCACCCCGCTGAGCCACTCCTTCTGCCAGCACGTGGTCACCTCCGGCAAGACGTTCGTCGTCGAGGACGCCCGGCTGGAACCGCTGGTGGCCGGCTCCCCGGCGATCCCCGACCTCGGCGTCGTCGCCTACGCCGGTGCGCCGCTGCGGCTGACCGACCCCGTCACCGGGCAGGTCGACCCCGCCTCGCCCGTGGTCGGGGTGCTGTGCGCCATCGACGACCGGCCCCGGCGCTGGACCCAGGAGCAGCTGGAGGTGCTGCAGGACCTGGCCGCCGCCTGCTCCGCCGAGCTGAGCCTGCGCCTGCTGGAGGAGCGCACCCGGCTGCTGCTCAGCCTCGCGGAGACCCTCGGCGCGGCGCGCACCGCCGGCGAGGTGGCGGCCACCGTCGCCGCCGTCACCCGCGCTCGCCTCGGCGGCGCCCGGAGCGGTCTGCTGCTGCACGAGCCGGCCCACCGGCGGCTGCGCCCCGTCGAGCCCGCGACGGTGCCGCAGGCCTCCGCGCAGCGCGACGTCGTCGGCCTCGACGCGCCCCTGCCCGCCGCGGCGGCCGCCCGCGAGCGCCGCTCCCTGCTCTTCGCCGACGGGCGGTCCCTGCGGGCGGCCTTCCCCGACGCCGACGGCTCCGGGCCGCTGCCGCTGCCCGCCGCCTCGGCGTACCTGCCGCTGCTGGCCGGTGAGGAGCTGCTCGGCGTCCTGGTCCTGGTGTGGGACTCCCCGCGCCAGACGCTGGAGGCCGAGGCCGACGTGTGGAGCGCGCTGGCCCGCTTCACCGCCCAGGCCGTCGTGCGCGCCCGCCTGGACGCCGAGCGGCGCTCGCGGGCGGAGGTGCTGCAGCGCTCGCTGCTGCCGCGGCTGCCGGAGGTGGAGGGCCTGCTGGTGCGCGGGCGCTACCTGCCGGCCAGCCGGGAGGAGTCGGTGGGCGGGGACTGGTACGACGTCGTCGTGCAGCCCGACGGCGACGTCGCGCTCGTCATCGGCGACGTGGCCGGGCACGACGTGGTGGCCGCGGCGACGATGGGCCAGGTCCGCGGCCTGCTGCGCGCCTTCGTCTGGGACCGCCCCGAGGCGCCGCCGGCGCTGGTCTCGCGGCTGGACCGGGCGCTGCCGGGGCTGGGCGTGGAGGGGCTGGCCACCCTGGTGCTGGCCCGCGTCGGCGCCCGCGACCCGCTCACGGGGACGCGGCGGCTGCGCTGGACCAACGCCGGCCACCCGCCGCCGCTGCTGCTGCTGCCCGACGGGTCCACCCGGCTGCTCAGCTCGCCGCCGGACCTGCTCGTGGGGCTGCTGCCGGAGGTGGTGCGCGGCGAGCACTCCGTCGACGTGCCGGCCGGCTCGACGCTGCTGCTCTACACCGACGGCCTCATCGAGCACCGCGGCCGCAGCCTGGCGGGGGGCATCGAGCGCGCCCGCGCCGTGCTCGGCCGGTGCGCGGGGCTGCCGCCGGCGCAGCTGCTGGACACGCTGCTGACCGAGCTCGTCGGCGGCCACGCCGAGGACGACTGCGCCCTGCTGGCCGTGCGCTTCCCCTGAGAGCCGGCGGGTGCGCTCAGCCCCGCGCGCGCAGGTCGAGCACGCGGCGCGTGGCGGTGCGCACCCGCCCCTTGCCCGAGCCCTTCGCCTCGTACATCGCCGCGTCCGCGTCCTGCAGGACGCGCTGGGCGTCCGCACCCGGCTCGGCCATCGCCAGCCCGACGCTGATGCCGACGGGGAAGCTCCACCCGGCGACGGCGAACGGCTCGGCCATCTCCGCGACGATGCGCTCGGCCACGTGCGCGGCGGCCGCCTCGTCGGGCAGGTCGGGGCAGACGACGGCGAACTCGTCGCCGCCCAGGCGGGCCACGGTGTCGCCCGGGCGCACCGCGGCGCTCAGCCGCTCGGCGACGCCGATGAGGACGTGGTCGCCCGCGGCGTGACCGCCGGTGTCGTTGACGGGCTTGAAGTCGTCGAGGTCGCAGTAGAGCAGCGCCACCTGCTGCCCGCTGCGCCCGGCCGCCGACAGCGCGTGGCGCAGCCGGTCCTCCAGCAGCGTGCGGTTGGGCAGCCCCGTCAGCGGGTCGTGCAGCGCGGCCTCGCGCAGCCGCCGCTGCACCAGCCGGCGCTGGGTGACGTCGACGACCTGCACGACCGCGGCGACCTCGCCGCGCGTGCCGTCGTCGCCCGGCGTGGGCCAGGCCGCCACCGCCAGCTCCAGCCACACCTCGCCGTCGCCGTGCTGCAGCTCGGCGTGCCAGTGCGCCCGGCGCCCGGCGTCGACCTCCTCGACCATCTCGCGCACGGCCTCCGCGAAGACCTCGCGGTGCTCGGCGTGGACCTGCTCGGACCAGTCGGAGCCGGGCAGGACGCGGGCGCCCGGGCCCAGCATCGAGGTCAGCCGGTCGTTGACGCGGGCCACGACGGCCGAGCCGTCCGCGCGCAGGCGCAGCAGCGCCACGCCCAGCAGGGCGTCGTCGAAGGTGCGGCGGAAGACCTCCTCGCGCCGCTCGGCGGTGACCACGGCCCGCTCCCGCGAGCGCACCACCAGCGACATGACCAGCGCGACCGCGCCGGAGGTGAACAGCAGCGCCTGCAGCACGCCGTCGGTCTGGCCCGGGTCGCCGACCACGGTCCCCGCGGTGGCGACCACGGCCACGACCAGCTGCACCGTCAGGGCCCGCCCCACGCCCAGCCGCGCGGCCCCCCACAGCACCGGCACGACGACCAGGAAGGACCACGGGTCCGAGAAGCGGGACCAGAAGACCGCCGCGGCCACGCCGGCGGCCACGAGCACGACGGCGGCGAACTCCGTCACCGCGGCCCGGCTGCGGTGCCCGCCCACCAGCGGCGAGCGCGGCAGCAGCAGCAGCGGCGCGACGAGCAGCACGCCGAGCAGCTGGCGCGGCGCGTACTCGATGAACTGCCCCGGCGTGGCGGTCTGCACCAGCAGCGCGGCGGCGGCCACCCCCGCCACCGCCCCCGCCAGCAACCGCCACGCGTCACGACCCCTGCGCAAGCGCGCCGGCTCCCCTCCGCAGAGCACGGAGACCAGCGCACCGCCGACCCCGCACTGCAGCGCCTGCGCGCTCGCGAACACCGCGGTGCCCGTCCTGTCGACGCCGAGCACGTGGCTGGCGGCCACGGTCCCGACCAGCGTCCCGGCGACGCACCACCACCGCCGGGCCGGGCGCCGCACGGCCAGTGCCAGGGCCGCCCCCGCGGCCGGCCACCAGACCACGGCCGAGGGGTCCTGGAACCCGACGGCCGACGACGCCACGATCGACAGGACGGCCACCACGACGGCCGTCGTGACCGCGAGCCGCACCCCGCCCCCGCGCACGCGCGGCGCTGCCGCCCGTGCCCGGCGGGCGCCGTCCCGGTCACCCGTCCGGCGTGGGGAGCTGCTCTCGGTCATGGCCCCTCATCGGCAGGTGCCCGGCGGGACTTGAGTGCTCCGGACGGGTGGATCCGGCGGGTCCCCGCGGGCCCGCCCGGGTGGACGGGCACCCGACGGCATCGGGGATCCTGGGGAGGTGAGCACCGGGACCCCGCACTCCTCGCACTGGGGCGCCTTCCGCGCCGAGCAGACCCCCGCCGGCGTGCGGGTCACGGCCCACCCCGACGACCCGGAGCCCTCGCCGCTGCTGGGCAACGTGCCCGTCGCGGCGACGCCGACGGCCCGGGTGCTGCGCCCGCACGTGCGCCGCGGCTGGTGGGAGGACGGTCCCGGCCCCGACCCGCGGCGCGGGCACGACGAGTTCCTGCCCGTGGAGTGGGACGAGCTGCTCGACCGCGTCGCCGCCGAGTACCGGCGGGTGCTGGACGAGCACGGCCCGCAGGCCGTCTTCGCCGGCAGCTACGGCTGGGCCAGCGCCGGCCGCTTCCACCACGCCCAGAGCCAGGTGCACCGCTTCTCGCACTGCCTGGGCGGGGCGGTGCGCTCCTCGTGGACCTACAGCCACGGCGTCGGCGAGGTCCTCATGCCGCACGTGGTCGGCAACCAGGAGCCGCTGCTGTCGCCGACGGCGTGGTCGAGCATCGAGGCGCACACCGACCTCGTCCTGGCCCTCGGCGGGCTGCCGGCCAAGAACTCCGAGGTCGCCAGCGGCGGCATCAGCCGCCACGAGGTCGCCGGCCGGCTGCGCGCGGCCCGGGCCCGCGGCGCGGAGTTCGTCCTCGTCTCCCCGCTGCGCGACGACCTCGCCGCCGAGCTGGACGCCGACTGGCTCGACGTCGTGCCCGGCTCCGACGCGGCGCTGCTGCTGGCGATGTGCCACGTGCTGCTCGTGGAGGACCTGCTGGACCGGGACTTCCTGGAGCGCTGCACCGCCGGCGCCGACGTCTTCCTCGCCTCGCTGCGCGGCGCCGAGGACGGCGTGGAGAAGACGCCGGAGTGGGCGGCGCCGCTGACCGGCATCGACGCCGGGCGCATCCGCGACCTGGCCCGCCGCGCCGCCCGCGGCCGCACCATGGTCACCGTCAGCTGGTCGGTGGCGCGCACCCGCTTCGGCGAGCAGCCGCTGTGGGCGGCCGTCGCCCTGGCCGCGATGCTCGGCCAGATCGGCCTGCCCGGCGGCGGCTTCGGCCACGGCTACGCCTCCACCGGCGGCGTCGGCCGGCGCGCGGGCAGCTACCCGCTGCCGACGCTGCCGCAGTTCGCCGACCCGCTGCGGCTGCGCATCCCCGTCGCCCGCATCGCCGACGCGCTGCTGCACCCCGGCGAGCCCTACGAGGTCGACGGCCGGCACGAGAGGTACCCGCACCTGCGGCTGGTGCACTGGGCCGGCGGCAACCCCTTCCACCACCACCAGGACCTGCTGCGGCTGCGGCGCGCGTTCCAGGCGGCCGAGACGGTGGTCGTGCACGAGCCGTTCTGGACCTCCACCGCGCGGCACGCCGACGTCGTCCTCGCCACAACGACGACGCTGGAGCGCACCGACGTCGGCGCCGCCCGCTACGACGACCGGCTCATCGCCATGGGGCGGGTGCACCCCCCGCTGGGCCAGGCCCGCGACGACTACGCCGTCCTGTCCGAGCTCGCCACCCGCCTCGGCGTCGGCGACCGCTTCACCGAGGGCCGCAAGGCCGAGGACTGGGTGGAGCACCTGTACGAGCAGTGGCGCACCGGGCCGGCCGCCCGCGCCGGGATCAGCGCGCCCCGCTACGCCGACTTCGTCGCGGCGGGGGAGTTCGCGCTGCCGCAGGAGCCGGTCGAGAAGGTGATGTTCGCCTCCTTCCGCGCCGACCCGGCCACCTACCCGCTGCGCACCCCCAGCGGGCGCATCGAGCTGCACTCGCAGACGGTCGCGGGCTTCGGCTACGACGACTGCCCCGGGCACCCGGTGTGGCTGGCGCCCGACGAGGAGCCCGACGAGGAGTTCCCGCTGCGGCTGATCGCCAACAACCCGGCCACCCGCCTGCACAGCCAGCTCGACCACGGCGCCACCTCCCAGGCGGGCAAGGTCGCCGGGCGCGAGCCGGTCCGCCTGCACCCGGCCGACGCCGCCGCCCTGGGCCTGGCCGACGGGCAGGTCGTCGTGCTGCGCAGCCGCCGGGGCAGCTGCCTGGGCGGTCTCGTCGTCTCCGACGCCGTGCGCCGGGGCGTGGTGCAGATGTCCACCGGCGCCTGGTTCGACCCGGTGGCCGGCGAGGCCGCCGGCGTCAGCTGCGGGTACGGCAACGTCAACGTCCTCACCCGCGACATCGGCTCCTCGCGGCTGGCGCAGGCCTGCACCGGCCAGCACGCGGCGGTGCGGGTGGAGGCCTTCGCGGGCACCCCGCCCCGGGTGACGGTCTTCGACCAGCCCGCCGCGGCCGGCTGAGCGCGCCGCACCCCCGCCCGGCCGGCACCGGGAAACCGGTGGCGGCGCGGGCGGCCCCCGCGGCAGCCTCGACGGGTGCCGCCCCACCCCGCCGAGCCCGCCGAGCCCGCCGAGCCCGCCGAGCCCGCCGAGCCCGCCGAGCCCGCCGAGCCCGCCGAGCCCGCCGAGCCCGCCGAGCCCGCCGTCCTGCCGGTCGCGCTGCACCCCTTCGCCGGGCTGCGGCTGTCGGTGGCCGCTCCCGACGGCGGGCGGGTGGAGCTGCGCACGGGCGAGCTCGGCGCCCTGGCCGAGCTCGCCGAGCTCGCGGCCCGCGGCGTGCACGCCCCCGACGCGATGCCCTTCGCGGTGCCGTGGACGCGCTGCGAGCCCGCCGAGCGCGCCCGCCGCACGCTGCGCTGGCACCTGCTCGGCTGGGCCTCGTGGACGCCGCAGGAGTGGCGCCTCGACTTCGTCGTCCGCCGCGACGGCCGGGTCGTCGGCACCCAGTCGCTGGAGTCCAGCGGCTTCCCGCTGCTGCGCGAGGTCGTCACCGGCTCCTGGCTGGGGCTGGAGCACCAGGGGCGGGGCACGGGCCGGCTCATGCGCGCCGCCGTGCTGCACCTGGCGTTCACCGGCCTGGGGGCGCTCACCGCCCGCAGCGAGGCGTTCGTGGACAACCCGGCGAGCCTGGCCGTCTCGCGCGGGCTGGGCTACCGCGACGACGGCCGCTCCCGCGCGGTGCGCGAGGGGCGGGCCGTGGAGCAGCAGCGGCTGCGCCTGGACGCCGCGGACTGGGCGGCCCGGCCGCGCCCGGACGTCCACGTCGAGGGGCTGGAGGCGGTGCGTGCGGCCCTGCTGCCCGCGGCTCCATAGCGCGCCGTCGACGGGAGTTCAAGGAAGCGGCCGCCCGCGCGGGCCGTACGGGGTCGACCGCTCGCCCGGTTGGGGCATCATGGAGGCCCGAACACGGTGCGCACGGCGCACCGCCGAGGCGCGGAGGTGCCGCAGGTGACGACCGAGGGATGGCCGGACGACAGGCTGACCTCCGCCGACGCCCCTTCCCTGGTCCGCCACCACGCCGGCCCGGCCGACGACCCGGACCGCTTCGAGCTGCTGGGCGAGGCCGAGGGGACCGACGAGGCCTGGCACGTCCTGGACCACCGCGCGGCCGCCGGCGAGGCGCTGTTCACCCTGGCCGCCCTGCGGCCCGTGGGCCCCGACGACCTCAGCGTCGTGCACGGCGACGTGCACGGCGACGAGCAGGACGCTGAGCGGAGCGACGAGCAGTCCGGTGGGCACGCCGGTGGGCACGCCGGCGCGCGCACCGACGACGGCGGCTCCCCCGAGCAGCTGTGGCGCGAGCGCGCCGCCGGCCTGGCCCGCGTCCGCCACGCCCGCCTCGCCGGCGTGCTGCAGACCTTCGCCGGGGCCGCCCCGCACCCGCCCGGGCAGGCCGACACCGCCGGCCGGGAGTGGAGCTACGCCGTCCTGGAGCAGGCCTCGGGCCGCTCGGTGGCCGACTGGCTGCGCGACGACCCCGGCGCCGGCGTCGAGGAGCGCTTCACCGTCCTGGCCACCGCCGCCGGCGTGCTGCAGGAGCTGCACCGCGGTTCCGAGGACGCCCCGCCGCTGGTCCACGGCGACATCACCCCGCGCACCGTCCGCCTCGGCGGCTTCTGGCCCGCCGACGGCGTCCGCCTCGGCGGCGCGAGCCTCGGCGGTCTGCGGCACGGGCCCCTCCGGCGCACCACGAGCGTCTACACCGCCCCCGAGGTGCGGGCGGGGGCGCTGCCGTCGGCGGCCAGCGACGTCTTCGGCTTCGGCGCCACCGCCGTGCTGCTGCTCACCGGTCAGCCGCCGGCCGCGGGGCCCGACGGGGCGCTCGAACCGGCCCTGGTGCGCCGCCAGCTCGCCGCCGCCCCGATCACCGCGCCCCACCCCGGGCTGGCGGAACTGCTGCTGCAGGCGCTGTCCGACGACCCCGCCCAGCGGCCCGACCGGCTGCCGGCGTGGGTGAACGGCATGCGCGCGTTCGTCGAACCGCGTCCCGGCCCCTACGGCGGGGCGGACCCCCACGACGGCGCCGACCCCGACGTCGTGCTGCCCGCAGCCGTGCGCGGTGCGCGGGTGCGGGCCCTGCCCAAGCGGCCCGTGGTCGTCGTCGTCGGCGCGCTGCTGCTGGCGACGGCCGGCACCGCCGTGGCCATCGCCGCCGTCCAGCAGGGCCGGCTCAAGGACGTGCCCAACCCCGTCGCCATCGTCCAGCCCGACGACGACGCCACCCCGGTGCCGACGTCCTCGCTGCCGGTCGCCCCGCCCGCCGCCACCTCCTCCGACTCCTCCGCGGGCACCGCCGAGGAGGACGACGACGCGGCGCCGTCCTCGACGCGCCGCTCCCCGTCCTCGGCCGCCACCCCCTCGCGGGAGGGGTCGCCGGCGCCGGCGGCCACCACCCCGGCGCCCCCGGCGACCGGTGCGCCAGCGCTGCCGCCGGGGGTCCCGCCGGTGCCGCCGCCCGCCGCTCCGCCCGCCCCGACGCTCGCACCGGGCAGCCCGCCCCCGCCGCCGGCCACCGGGCCGGACGTGGTCGTGCCGCCGGCGACCCGCACCCCGAGCGGACCGCCGACGACCCCGCCGACCACGCCACCGACCACCCCGCCCGAGACGACGCCGCCGGCGACCCCACCGACCACTCCGCCCGACACCACCCCGCCGACCACCCCGCCGACCACCCCGCCCGACACCACCCCGCCGACGACGCCGCCCGGCACGAGGCCGCCGGCGACCGACCCGGCCACGGGAGCCCCCGCCCCGACGGGGACGGCGGGCTCGTCGGCGCCGGCCACCGCGACGGCCTCGGTGACCGTGGGCCCGTTCTTCCCGCCGCCGACCGTCGTGGACGAGCCGCCCGCCTGAGCGGCGCGGGGCTCAGTCCCGCAGCCGGCTGCGCCCGCGGCCCTGCACCAGCGCGCACACCGCGTACCCCGCCCCCAGCAGCGCCGCGACCGCCCCGAGCCGCCCGTCGGCCGGCACGAGGACGACCGCGGCACCGCAGGCCAGGCAGTAGCTGACGTTGAAGACGAGGTCGTAGGCGGTGAAGACCCGGCCGCGGTAGGCGTCGTCGACGCTGCGCTGCA
Source organism: Kineococcus aridisoli (assembly GCF_050871885.1). Lineage (NCBI taxonomy): Bacteria > Bacillati > Actinomycetota > Actinomycetes > Kineosporiales > Kineosporiaceae > Kineococcus > Kineococcus aridisoli. The sequence goes on from NZ_JBJLSF010000007.1 coordinate 85,724, forward strand.
CGACGGTGTCCACCCCGATCTTGGCGCCCTGGCCGCCCAGCCCCAGCAGCAGCGCGCCCACGGCCAGCAGCACCCGCTCGTCGGTGAGGCCGACGAGCACCTGCGCGGCCCCGGCCAGCAGCAGGCAGGCGCGGATCCAGGCGTGCACCCGGCCCCGGCGCGCCCCCCACGGCGCGAGGACGGCCGCCGCGCCCGAGCCCGCCGCCACCGCCGTCAGCAGCACGCCCAGCGCCGCCAGCCCCGCCGCCGGGTCGTCGGGGTCGGCCAGCGTCGTGCGGCACAGCACGACCATCGCCACCGTCGTCAGCCCGAACGCCCACCGGTGCCAGGCGACCAGCCCCAGCGCGGCGGCCGCCGCCGGCCGCTGCCGCAGGTGCCGCACCCCCGCCGCGACGTCGGCCGCCGCCGGCCGCAGCCCCGGGCGGGCGGCGACGTGACCGGGCGGCGGGCCCAGCAGCTCCCGCGGGAAGCGCAGCGCCACCAGCCCCGACAGCAGGTAGCCGCCCGCCGCGACGCCCAGCGCGACGACGTCGGCGTGCCCCCCGGTGCCCGCCGCGGCCGTGGCCGCCACCGCGGTCGCCGCCCCCGCGCCCGCGGCGACCGTCCCGGCCGTCGGGGTCACCGAGTTGGCCAGCACCAGCCGCTGGGGCGGCACCACGTGCGGCAGCGCCGCCGACAGGCCCGCCAGCAGCGCCCGGTTCACCGACAGCACCGCCAGCGCGAGCACGCCCACGGCCACGTCACCGGCGCCGCCCAGCAGCGCCGCCGCGGTCAGCAGCGCCAGCCCGGCGCGCAGCAGGTTGCCGAAGCCGAGCACCGAGCGGCGCGGGCGGCGGTCCAGCAGCACCCCCGCCCACGGGCCCACGACGGTGAAGGGCAGCAGCAGCACCGCCGAGGCGAGGGCGACCCCGGCGGGGGTGGCCTGCCGCTCGGGGGAGAAGAAGAACAGGGACGCCAGCCCCGCCTGGAAGACGCCGTCGGCGGCCTGCCCGCTCAGCCGCACCCCCACCAGGTGGCGGTAGCGGGCGGTGCGCACCAGCCGCCCGAGCTCGGGCAGGACCCCGTCGCGCGGCGTCTCGGGCACGTGATCACCGTAGACGCCGGGGTGGTCCCGGTGGCGCGGGCCGCCTCGCGGACCTCGTGTGGAGGTGTGGTGCACACCCGTCCGGAGCAGCGCCGCGGGCGGGTGCACCACCGGCGGCCGCGCATACTGGGGGAGGCCGCCGGAGCCGAAGGCCGCGGCGGCAGCTGCCGATGGACCGGCAGCACCCACGCAGCGACCGGCGAGCGTCCCGCTCCCCACGCCGGTGCGCCCGACGCCGGAGGACCAGACGCCCGTGGCTGCTCGACGCCCCGCCCCCGCCCCCACCCCGGGGCGCCGGCCCCCCGCCCGGCCGGCCCGCCGCCCGCGCCGCCGGGCCCTGCGGTGGCTGCTCGGGCTCGTCGTGGCCGGCCTGGTGCTGGGCGCCGGCGGCTTCGCCGCGGCCTACGCCCTCGTCGACGTGCCCGACCCCAACGAGCTCGCGGACGCGCAGGTCAGCACCGTCTACTACGCCGACGGCACCACCCAGCTGGGCACCTTCGCCGCCCGCAACCGCGAGAACGTCACGATCGACCAGGTGCCGCTGCACGTGCAGCACGCCGTCCTGGCCGCCGAGGACCGCGGCTTCTACGAGAACCGGGGGGTCTCCCCGTCCGGCATCGCCCGCGCGGTGTGGAACAACCTGCAGACCGGCTCGCAGCAGGGCGGCTCGACGCTCACCCAGCAGTACGTGAAGAACTACTACCTCTCCTCCGAGCAGTCGTACACCCGCAAGGCCGAGGAGTTCTTCCTCGCGCTGAAGATCGACCAGCAGCAGTCCAAGGACGAGACGCTGGAGAACTACCTCAACACCGTCTACTTCGGCCGCGGCGCGTACGGCATCCAGGCCGCCTCCAAGGCCTACTTCGGCGTCGACGTCTCCCAGCTCACCCCCTCGCAGGGGGCGCTGCTGGCCGCCCTGCTCAAGGCGCCGGGCAACTACGACCCCCGCAAGGGCGAGGAGCAGGCCGCGGCCGCCGCCTCCCGGGTCTCCTACGTGCTCGACGGCATGGTCGAGGAGGGCTGGCTCTCGCCGGCCGACCGCGCCGCCGCGGGGATGCCGGAGACGATCGAGGTCGTCGAGGACAACCAGTGGTCGGGCACCAACGGCTACCTGCTGAAGACCGTCCAGGACGAGCTGTCGGGCACCGTCGGCCTGAGCGAGGACGAGATCGAGCGCGGCGGGCTGCGGATCACCACGACCTTCGACGCCGAGGCCCAGGCGGCCGCGGTGGAGGCCGTGCAGGACCAGCTGCCCGAGGAGCTGCCCGTCGGCTTCCACGTCGCGCTGTCGGCCATCGACCCCGCCACCGGCGGCGTCACCGCGATGTACGGCGGCGCCGACTACCTGGCCAACCAGTACGACGACGTGACGCTGGCGCGGGCGCAGCCGGGCTCGACGTTCAAGCCGTTCGCGCTGGTCGCGGCCCTGGAGAAGGGCATCTCGCTGCGCACGACGTTCAACGGCTCCAGCCCGCGCACCTTCGGCGGCAAGCCCGTGCGCAACTTCGGCGACGAGCAGTTCGGCCGCATCGACCTGGTGACGGCCACCGAGCACTCGGTGAACACCGTCTACGCCCAGCTCAACGAGGAGGTCACCCCGGAGGCGACCCGCGACGTCGCGGTCCGCATGGGCTACCCGGAGAGCACCCCCGGCATGGAGGGCGAGCAGTACGTCAACAACGTGCTGGGCACCTCCTCCCCGCACCCCATCGACGTCACGCAGGCGTACGCGACGTTCGCGGCGCAGGGCAAGCGCACCCAGTGGCACACCATCGCCAGCATCGACGACTCCACCGGCACCCGCACCTACACCGCCTCGCCGACCACGAGCCAGGCCATCGCCCCCGACGTGGCCGCCGACGCCACCTACGCGCTGCAGCAGGTCGTGCAGTCGGGCACCGGCTCCTACGCCAAGCGGCTGGGCCGGCCCGCGGCCGGCAAGACGGGCACCTCCAACGACAACGTCTCGGCCTGGTTCGCCGGCTTCACCCCCGACCTGGCCGCCAGCGTGGCGCTGTTCCAGACCAGCCCGGACGGCAAGAGCAACGAGTCGCTGGACCTGGGCGGCCGGGAGGTCACCGGCGGCTCCTACCCGGTGCGCATCTGGACGGCCTTCATGCGCGCCGCCCTCGCCGGCACGGAGGAGAGCGACTTCCCGGACCGCGCGAACGTCGGCACCTCCCGGGGCTCCGCGAGCACCTCCAGCTCCACCTCCACCCGCTCCTCGACGCCGTCGGCGACGTCCTCGTCCCCGACCGCGACGTCCTCGCCCACGGACACCCCCACGGACACGCCCACGGACACCCCCACCGGCACCCCGACGGACACCCCCGAGGCCACCGCGACCGGGTCCGCGACGAGCTCGCCGACCGGCGGCTCCGGCTCGGCCACCTCCTCGTCCTCCGGCGGCGGCGGCGGCAACGGCGGTGGCAACGGCAACGGTGGTGGTGGCAACGGGAACGGTGGCGGGAACGGCGGCGGGGCCGAGGCCGAGGCCGCCCAGGGCGGGCAGCAGGCGGCCGCGCCGGAGGCCGCTGCCGCAGCGGCGACCAGCGCGGCGAGCGCCGGGTAGGGGAAGCTGACGGGGTGAGCAGCGACACCCCCAGCCCGCACCCGCCCGCGCCGCCCGCACCGGTCCCGCCCACGCTCGCCGACCCGCTCGCCCGCGCCGGCTCGGAGGTCCTCGGCGGCCCGGCCGGGCGCCGGCTCGCCGGCGAGGGGCCGTGGTGGGCGCGCTCCCTGCCGGTGTCGGTCGCCCTGGCCTCGCTCGTCGTGGCGCTCGGCGCGCTCACCAAGCACCACTGCCGGGCGCAGGGGTGGAACAGCCCCGACCAGTTCGTGCACGCCTGCTACTCGGACCTGCCGGTCGTCTACACCTCCTCCGGCCTGGCCGCGGGCCTGGGCCCCTACGCCGAGGGCGTCTCGCTGGGGCAGCCGCCCGTCACCGCCGCGCTGGCGTGGCTGGTGGGCCGCGCCGCCCCGGCCCAGGTGAGCGTGGAGGCCCAGCGCGCCTACTTCGACGCCGGCAGCGTCGTGCTGCTGCTCGCGGCCCTCGCCGTGGTCGTCGCCGTGCGGGTGAGCGCGGGCCGGCGCCGCGGCTGGGACGCGCTGCTCGTGGCCGCCAGCCCGGTCCTGCTGCTCAGCGCCCTGGTCTCCTTCGACCTGGTCGGTGTCGCGCTGGCCGCGGCGGGGGCGGCGGCCTGGGCGCGCCGGCGCCCCGTCGCGGCCGGGCTGCTGCTCGGGCTGGCCGTCGCCGCCCGCACCTACCCGGCCCTGCTGCTGCTGGCGATCGTGCTGCTGGCCGTGCGGACCGGGCGCTGGCGCGCGACCGCCACGACGCTGGCGGCGGCCGCCGCGGCCTGGCTGGCGGTGGACCTGCCGTTCGCGCTGGCCCGGCCCGGGGCCTGGAGCGCCTACCTGACGGCCTTCGGCGACCAGCGCGCCGGGTACGGCTCCCCGTGGGTGCTGCCGCAGCTGGTGCAGCAGGCCTCGGGCGCTCCCGACGCCGTCGGGCTGCCCAGCGGCGCGGTCACCGCGCTGGCGGTGGGCTCGTGGGTGGTGTGGACGGTGCTCGTCGCGGTGTTCGTGCTGTGGACGCCGCGCCGGCCGCGGCTGGCGCAGGTGGCGTTCCTGCTCGTGGCGGGCTTCTGCGCGCTGGGCACCTCCTTCCCGGTGCAGGCCTCGCTGTGGCTGCTGCCGCTGGCGGCGCTGGCCCTCCCGCGCTGGCGCGAGCACCTGCTGTGGTGGGTCGCGGAGGGCGCCTACTTCGGCGCGGTGTGGCTGTACATCGCCGGGCAGTCCAGCCCGGACCGGGCGCTGCCGGCGGAGCTGTACGCGCTGCTGCTGCTCGTGCGGCTGGCGGCGCTCGGCTGGCTGGTGGCGTGCGTGGTGCGCGACGCGCGCCGCCCGGCCGCGGACCCGGTGCGCGCCGTCCGCGGGCTGGACGACCCCTCGGGGGGCGACTTCGACCGCGCCCCCGACGCCCTCGTCGTCCGCGTCGCCTGACCCGCGCCCGGCCCGCGCGGACCACCCCCGGCCCGGGGGGCGGGGCCCCCGGCCGGGGGGGGGGGGGGGGGGGGGGGGGGGGGGGGGGGGGGGGGGGGG
>NZ_JBJLSF010000008.1:0-87656 GCF_050871885.1 Kineococcus aridisoli
GCTCGCCGGGAGACCCGGCGAGCGCGATCTGCGTCGATCCTGCGGCGGGTCAGCGCTGGGCGCTGCCCTTGACGTCGGAGGCGGCGGACTGGCCGTGGTCCTTGACCTCGGAAGCAGCCGACTGGCCGTGGTCCTTGACCTCGGCGGCGGCGCCCTGGGCGTGCTCCTTGACCTCCGCCGCGGAACCCTGCGCGTGCTCCTTGACCTCCGCCACGGCGCCCTGGGCGTCCGAGCGGACGGTGTCGGCTGCACCGCGGGCGGTCTCGGCGACGGCCTGCGCCGCCCCCTTGGCCTGCTCCTGCACCGACTCGCGCACGTCGAGGACGGTGTCCTTGACCGCGTCGAGGGCGCCGGAGTCCTGCACCTTGTGCTTGGCGGCCGCGGCGACGTCGGCCTCCTTCTGGCTGGCGGGCAGCAGGGAGGCGATGAGCCAGCCGGCGCCGAAGGCCACCAGGCCGGCGGCCAGCGGGTTGCCGCGCGTCTTGGCCGTGGCGGCCGCCCGCGCGTCGCCGACCGAACCGGCCGCGGAGCTGGTGGCCGACCCGACGCCGTCCCTGGCCGAGGAGACGCGGTCGGCCACCGAGTGGCCCGCGCCGGAGACGCCGCCGGCCACCGAGTGGCCCGCGCCGGTGACGCGGTCGGCCACGGAGTGGCCCGCGCCCGAAGCGGCGCCGGCGACGTCGTGGGCGGTGCCCATGACGCGGTCGCGGACGCTGCCGACGGCACCGACGACGCGGTCCTTGGCGTGCTCCTTGGCGCGGTCGGCGACGTTGGAGGGGCTGAGGCGGTCGGTGAGCTCGTCGAGATCGGCGCTCAGCGACGACCGGGTCTGCGCGATCTCCCCCTCGAGCTCGCGGCTGCTCAGCTGCTGGTCGGGTGCTTCACCCATTGCGCGTCCTCCTTCAGAGTCACGGTGGTCCGCTCCAGCGGAGGCGGAACCTGCTTGAGGGCCTTCTGGCCGGACTTGGCGAGCACCGCCGCCACGACGCCCCAGACGACGGTCACGATGAGCGCCGCCCAGGCGTGGCCGATGAGGTGGCCGATGGCCAGGATCGCCAGGGCGGTGAGCGAGATGAGGAACAGGTGCCCGGCGACGCCGGCGCCCGCGAGCAGCCCCGCGCCGCGACCGGCGTTCTTGGCGTCCTGGCGCAGTTCCGTCTTCGCGAGCGCGATCTCCTGGCGGACCAGCGTCGACAGCTCGGTGGTGATGCTGGAGAAGATCTCGCCGATCGAGCGCTCCTGCCGCGGGGCACCGGCGCCGGTCTCCTCCGGCCCGGCGGCGTGCGAGCCCGAGGTCGGCGCGCTCACGGGCGGGACCCGTGCGCCGGGGCGTCGGACACCGAGGGGACGTCGCTGCGCAGGTGGTGCGGCAGCAGGTCCTCCTGGGTGTTCTCGCCGTAGACGTCGACGTCGTGCTGGACGCCCTGGTCCGCGTGCTGGCCCGCGTACTGGGTCCCGGTGCGCTGGCCCACCCCGAAGTCGGTGCCGTGGGCGGCGACCCCGGTGCCGACGCCGACCGGGGGCAGCCCGGCGGTGCCGTAGGTGGGGGTCGGGGCGGTGCTGAGGGGCTCCAGCTGCCGGCCGGTGCCGGCCGGGCTGTCGCTGGTGTGCGAGCTCGCGGCGCTCACCCCGCGGGTGGCGCGGCCGGCGAGGACGCCCGCGGCCAGCGCACCCAGCAGGAACGTGCCCGGCTTGCGGCGGGCGAAGCTGCGCACCTGCTCCAGCAGGTCGGTGGTGCTGCTGGACTCCAGGGAGGAGCCCCACGACGTGGCGCGCTGGCCCGCCTGGCGCACGAGGTTCGTGGCGACGCCCGAACCCTCGCTGCTGCGGCCCATCTGCGCCAGCTCGTCACCGGCGGAGCGCAGGAAGGCGGCGAGCCGCCCGCGCTGGGCCTCGGACTGCTCGTCGACCTGCCGGCGCAGCTCGCCCAGCAGGTCCATCGCCTGCGTCCTGGCCTCGGCCACGACCTCGCCGGCCTGCTCCTTCACGCTGCCGGCGACCGCGCCGGCCTGCTCCTGGGCGTGCCCGGCGACGGCGCTCGCCTGCTCCTTGGCGTGGCCGGCGACCGCGCCGGCCTGCTGCTGGGCGTGCCCGGCGACGTTCCCGGCCTGCTCCTTCGCGTGCCCCGCGACGTCCCCGGCCTGCTCCTTGGCCGTCGAGGCTGCCTCGGCCGCGCGGCCGCCACCGGAACCACCGGTGCTGCTGCTGTACGCCATGCCGTCCTCCTTCGTCGATGATCCGTGCGCCGGGCGGGTGGACCCGCCCGCGCACGAGCGGTTCACCGTTCACCCGGGTCTTCGACCGGTCAGCGGTTCGAAAGATCACCTACCCGCCCCTCCGCTGCTCAAACGTCCGATCGGTGCGCGGGACGGGACGGGCGCCGCCGGGAGCGTGCTCCCACCCGTTCAGCGGGTGCGGGCGGACCCTCCCGGTGCCGATCCCCCTGACGAGAGCGGTCGAGCGGAAGGAGGAGACGTGTCCCACCCGTCAGCGCAGGCACCGGCCCGCGGCAGCCGTCGGCGCGCCGCGGCGCACGTGCTGCTCCTGCTGCCCCCGGCGCTGTTCGTGCTCACCACGGTGCCGGGGGTCCGCGCGCTGCTGGGCACCGCGCCCGGCTACGACCCGTTCCTGGACGGCTTCCTCAACAACGCGGCCTACCTGTGCGCCGCGGCGCTGTGCGCCGTGCGCGCCCACCGCGGGCGCCGACCGCGCCGCGGCGGGTACCTGCTGGCCGCCGGGCTGGCCGTCTACGGCACCGGCAACGTCGTCTGGTCGCTGTTCGAGCGCGGGCCGTCGGCGTCCTTCCCCTCGGCCGCCGACGCCTTCTTCCTGGCCTCCTACCCGGTGACGTTCGCGGCGCTGGTCCTGCTGGCCCAGCGCCGGGACGCCCGGCACGGGCGCGCCCTGTGGCTGGACGGGGCCGTCGGCGCCCTCGCCGTGGCCGCCGTCGCCTCCGCGGCGCTCGTCGCCCCGATCCTGTCGGTGCAGGGCTCGTGGGCGGCGGTCGCCACGACCAGCGCCTACCCGGCGCTCGACCTCGCGCTGCTCCTCGTGCTCGCCGCGGTCGTCTCGCTGTTCGGCTGGCGGCCGCCGGCCGGGCTGTGGCTGGCGGCCGGCGGTCTGCTGCTCTTCGTCGTCGCCGACGTCGCCTACCTGTTCGCGACCGCCCTGGGCACCTACGTCTCCGGCGGGCCCGGCGACGGCGTGTGGGTGCTCGGCGTCGTGCTCACCGCGTTCACCCCCGGCTGGGCCGCCACCCCCGTCGGCCCGCGGATGCCGCCCTGGGCGCGCACGGCGCTCCCGCTCGCCTGCGCCGCCAGCGCGCTCGTCCTGCTCGTCGTCGACCACGTGCACCGGCTGCACCCGGTCACCGTCGCGCTGGCCGCCGCGACCGTCGCCCTCGCGCTGGCGCGGCTGGTGGACACCTACCGGCAGGTCAGCGAGCTCGCCGAGAGCCGCGAGCTGGCGCTGACCGACGAGCTGACCGGGCTGGGCAACCGGCGGGCGCTGTACCGCCGGGTCTCCGAGCGGCTGCACCGCGCACCGGCCGAGGAGGAGGTGGCGCTCGTGCTGCTCGACCTCGACGCGTTCAAGGACGTCAACGACAGCCTCGGGCACACCACCGGCGACGCCCTGCTGCACGCCCTCGGGCAGCGCCTGCAGCACGTGGGCGGCAGCGCCGTCCCCGCGGGGGCCGGTCCGCAGCACCGCGCGCTCGTGGTGCGGCTGGGCGGCGACGAGTTCGCCGTCGCGCTGTTCGGCGACTGCGCGCGGCAGGCGCACGCGGTCGCCGAGGCCGTGCACGCCTCGCTGCTGGAACCGGTCGAGCTCGACGGCCTGCAGGTGCGCGCCCGCGCCAGCATCGGCATCGCCGTGATGCCGGCCGCGGCCGCCGAGCCGGCGGCGCTGCTGCGCCAGGCGGACGTGGCGATGTACCACGCCAAGACGCGCCGGCTGGGCACCTTCACCTACGAGCTGGCCGTCGACGAGTTCGCCTCCGGCGACCGCTTCAGCACCGCCGAACTGCTGCGCACGGCCATCGACGAGCGGGCCCTCGCGCTGCACTACCAGCCGAAGGTGGACCTGCGCACCGGCCGCGTCGACAGCGTGGAGGCGCTCGTGCGCTGGCAGCACCCCACCCGCGGCCTGCTGTTCCCGGACGTGATCCTGCCGGTCGTCGAGGCGGCGGGCCTCATGGAGGACCTCACCACGGCCGTCCTGGAGCAGGCCGTGGACCAGGCCGCCGCGTGGCTGGCCGCCGGCCGCCCGCTGGCCGTGGCGGTCAACCTGTCCGCGACCTCCCTGGACGACGCCGGGCTGCCCGAGCGCGTCGCGGCGCTGCTGGCCTCCCGCTCGCTGCCGGCGCAGCTGCTCGAGGTGGAGATCACCGAGGACTTCCTCATGGCCGACCCCGAGCGGGCGCGCGGCATCCTCGACGGCCTGCGCCGGCGCGGGGTGCGGGTGGCCGTGGACGACTACGGCACCGGCTACTCCTCGCTGGCCTACCTGCGCCAGCTGTCCTTCGACGACCTCAAGCTCGACAAGAGCTTCGTCACCGACCTCGTCGTCGACGGCGTCGAGGACCCGCGCGCGCTGGCGATCGTCAGCTCCACCACCGCGCTGGCGCACTCCCTGGGCCTGCGGCTGGTGGCCGAGGGCGTGGAGGACGCCGCCACCTGCGCGGCGCTGGCCGCGGCCGGCTGCGACCTGGTGCAGGGCTGGCACTTCGCCAAGGCGCTGCCGGTGCCGGCGCTGGAGCGGTGGCTGGCCGCCCGCGACCGCGAGCCCGCCGGCGCCGCGGCGCCGACCCCCGTGCGCGGAACAGCGCCCGCCGGCGCCGGGTTGCCGCGGGGGTGAGCACCCCGCCGGACCCCCCGCCCGACCCCGCGCCCGTGCCGCTGTCCGTGCTGGACCTGTCGCCGGTGGCGTCCGGGTCGAGCGGCCCGGCGGCGCTGCGCGCCAGCGTGGAGCTGGCACGGGCCGCCGAGCGCTGCGGCTACCACCGCTACTGGGTCGCCGAGCACCACAACGCCCCCGGCACCGCGAGCGCCTCCCCGCACGTGCTCATCGCGACGGTGGCCGCCACGACCTCGCGCATCCGGGTCGGCGCCGGCGGGGTCATGCTGCCCAACCACTCGCCGCTGGCGGTGGCCGAGACGTTCCGGGCGCTGGAGGGGCTGCACCCGGGGCGCATCGACCTCGGCCTCGGGCGGGCACCGGGCACCGACGCCCGCGCGGCGCTGGCGCTGCGGGGCTCGCGCGAGGCGCTCGCCGCCGACGACTTCGACGAGCGGTTCGCGCAGCTGCTCGGCTTCGTCGACGGCTTCCCGCCCGGCCACCCGTTCGCCTCCGTCGCGGCCGCACCGGTGGACGTGCCGCTGCCGCCGCTGTGGGTCCTCGGCTCCAGCGAGCACGGTGCGCGCACGGCCGCGGCGCTGGGCACCGGGTACGCCTACGCGGGGCACTTCGGCACCGCCGACCCCGTCGCCGCGCTGCGCGACTACCGCGAGCGCTTCCGGCCCTCCGCGCGCCGCTCGCGGCCGCACGCCCTGCTGGCCGTGGCCGCGGTCGTGGCCGACAGCGACGAGCGCGCCCGGCAGCTGGCGGCGGCGAGCCTGCTGGCGACGGCCCGGCTGCGGCAGGGGCGCCCCGGGCCGCTGCCCAGCCCGCGGGAGGCGGCCGAGCACCGCTGGACGCTGCTGGAGCGCAACCTCGCCGCGCAGGCGCGCGAGCAGCTGGTCGCCGGCACCCCGGCGGAGGTGGCGACCCGGCTGCGGGAGCTGGTGCGGCGCACGGGAGCCGACGAGCTGGTGGTGGTCACGGCGGCGCACGACCCGGCCGAGCGGGTGCGCTCCTACGAGCTGCTGGCGCGCGCCTGGGGGCCGGCGGTCACGCCGGGTGCGGTCGACGACCCGGCGTCAAGCCGTCCGGGTGGAACCGTGCTCCGAACGGGTGAACACCTGTAACGCGCTCAGCCACCCGCGGTGAGCGGCCGATCTTCTAGACATGATCAGCCTCTCGAGCAGCGGGTGGGGCTCCCTGCAGGTCGTGCGGCCCGCCGAGGCCGCGCCCCGCGAACGCCCGTCCTCCGACGCGGAGGACCGGTCGCAGGACCAGCACGAGCGCGACGAGCGGGCCCGCCGCGCCCGCCCCGCCGCGGTGCGGCGCGCCGCCGCGGTGGACGGGCCGACCGGGGCCCCGGCACCGCCCGGGCGCCTGGACATCTACCTCTGAGACGCGCCCGGCTGCGAGGGGCGGCCGGCTCCGGGGCCCGCCGGCGGGGCAGCGCGGCGGGCGGGCGCGCGGAGCGGCAGGTGGTGGAGCTCCACCTCGTGCAGCCGGCCACCCGCGGCGATCGCCGTGAGGTAGGTGCACGTCGGCATCCGCCGGCGGTCCGTCGGCGAGCCGGGGTTGAGCAGCCGCAGCCCGGAGGGCGTCGTGGAGTCCCACGGGACGTGGCTGTGCCCGAAGACCAGCACGTCGCAGCGCTGCGCGTACAGGGCGTCGCAGCGGCGTTCGCGGCCGGGCGCCCCGCCGGTCTCGTGGACCACGCCGAAGCGCACCCCGCCCGCCTCGAACCGCGCGAACTCCTCCAGGTGCCGGCGCACGGGCGGGCCGTCGTTGTTGCCGGCGACGCCCACGAGGCGGCGGGAGCGCTCGCGCAGCGCGAGCACCGTCGCCTCGTCGCACCAGTCCCCCGCGTGCACGACGACGTCGGCGGCGTCCACGGCAGCCCACACCGGCGCCGGCAGGTCCTTGGCCCGCCGCGGCAGGTGCGTGTCGGAGACGAGCAGCAACCGCACGCCGCCCGCCCGCTCCGGCGACCGCTCCGGCGACTGGTCCACGGGGCCCCTCAGCTGAGCTGGCGCACCCGGACGGTCTCCGGCAGCTCCTGCAGCCGGCGCCCGACCTCGTCGGCGGCCGGGGCCGCGATGTCGGTGACGACGTAGCCGAGGTCGCCGCGGGTGGCCAGCTGCTGGGACTCGATGTTCACGCCCGCCCCGGCCAGCACCCCGTTGATGGCCGCCAGCACCCCGGGCACGTTGCGGTGCAGGTGGGCCAGCCGCACCCTGCCCGGCGAGGTCTCCGTCGCCAGCGCCGGCAGGTTCACCGACAGCGTCGTGGCGCCGTGCAGCGCGTAGTCGCGCAGCTTCGCGGCGACGAAGCGGCCGATGTCCTCCTGGGCCTCCTCGGTCGAGCCCCCCACGTGCGGGGTGAGGATGACGTTGGGCAGGCCGCGCAGCTCGGAGTCGAAGGACTGCCCGCTGCCCTTGGGCTCGCTGGGGAAGACGTCGATCGCGGCGCCGGCGATGTGGCCGGACTCCACGTGCCGGCGCAGCGCGCCGTGGTCGACGACGAAGCCGCGGGAGAGGTTCAGGAAGATCGAGCCCGGCCGCATGCGGGAGAACTCCTCCTGGCCGAAGAAGCCGCTGTTGGAGCTGCGGCCGTCCACGTGCAGCGTCACGACGTCGGCGATCTCCAGGACCTCGCCCAGGCTGCCGCAGCGGCGCGCGTTGCCCAGCGCCAGCTTGTCGGTGGTGTCGTAGAAGAAGACGCTCATGCCCAGCGCCTCGGCGACCACCGACAGCTGCGAGCCGATGTTGCCGTAGCCGACGATGCCCAGCCGGCGCCCGCGCACCTCGTGCGAGCCGGTGGCGGACTTGTCCCACACGCCCTCGTGCATGGCGCGGTCCTTGACCGTCAGCCGGCGCGTCAGCGCGATGATCTCCGCCAGCGCCAGCTCCACGACGCTGCGGGTGTTGCTGTAGGGGGCGTTGAAGACCGCCACGCCGTGCGCGGCCGCGGCGAACAGGTCGATCTGGTTGGTGCCGATGCAGAAGGCGCCGACCGCCCGCAGGTCCGGCGAGGCCTCGAGGACCCTCGCGCTCACCTGGGTCTGCGAGCGGATGCCCAGCAGGGACACCCCGGCCAGCCGCTCGACGAGCTCCGCCTCGTCGAGGGCGCCGGACGCCGTCTCGACCTCCCAGCCGGCCTCGGACAGCAGCGCCTCGGCGTCGGCGTGGATGTTCTCCAGCAGCAGCGCACGGCCCTTGCGGGTCGGCGCGGTGTCGGGGGCGGGCACGGCTCCTCCTGCTTCCAGCGGACGGGTTCTCGCGGGGCCAGTCTGGCGCACCGCGGACGTGGCGCGGACCACGCCCGCCGCCACCGCTCAGGCGGCGGCGACGGCCTCGTCCACCGGGCGCTCGCCGCCGACGAGCTCCAGCACGCGCGCGGGCGCCGGCCCGGCGTGCAGCCGGTCGAGCAGGCCGGCGCACACGGCCGCCACGTCGGCGCGCGGCACCGCACCGCGGGGCACCGACGGCGCCAGCAGCACGCGGCCGGTGGGCTCGTCGTCGGTGAGCGCCCCCGGCCGCAGCACCGAGACCAGCAGCCCCTCGCGGGCCAGCAGGTCCTCCTCGGCGGCGAGCTTGGCGCGCAGGTAGGCCGCGAACACCTCGTCGACCCCCTGGGGGGTGGCGCCCGCGCGCACCGCGTCGACGCCGTACGAGGAGACGAGCAGGTACGCCGGCACCCCGGCCGCCTGCGCCGCGTCGGCCAGCAGCACGGCCGCGGCGCGGTCGACGGTGTCCTTGCGGGCCGCGCCGCTGCCCGGGCCGGCGCCGGCGGCGAAGACGACGGCGTCCGCCCCGCGCAGGTCGCCGGCGAGGTCGCCCGCCGCGACGGCCTCCAGGTCGCGCACCAGCGGGGAGACCCCGGCGGCGGTGAGCTCCTGCACGTGGGCGGGGTTGCGGACCAGTCCGAGGACCTCGTCCCCGCGGCCGGTGAGGCGGGCCGCCAGCAGTCGGGCGATCTGGCCGTGGGCTCCGGCGATGGCGATGCGCATGCGGCGACCGTAGGGCCGCGCGCCCGCGCGCGCACCGGCGGCCGGTGCGGCTAGAGCTCCTCGTCGACCAGGGTGGCGGCGTCGGGCAGGGCCTCCAGGCGCTCCTCGGGGATGGGCTTGCCGGAGACCACGGAGATGCCGTAGGTGCCCTCGTCGATGCGCCGCAGGGCGTCCTCCACGCTGTTCAGGCGGCGGCGCACGCCGTCGAGCAGCCCCTCCTCCTCCGCGGCCTGCTGCTCGTGCGCGCCGCGGTCGCCGAAGTCGGCCCCGCCCGCGGGGTCGTCGGAGTAGACGCCCCGCTCCAGCCGCGCGGTGATCCCCTCGATGCTGGCCCGCAGCTCCTGCTGCAGCGCCAGCAACCGCTCGCGCGCGACCTCGGTGTCCATGTGCGTGTCTCCTCGTCTAGGGGCCCCCGTGCGGGGCTCGTCCGTTCCTACCCTGCGGCTGCCGGTCCGGCACCACGGGGGCAGGGTGGCAGATCGTGCGCACCACCCCGGGCACCCTGGCCCGCCGACCGGTCGGCGAACCCGTCCCCGAGGACTCCGCCCCGGGCGTGCCGGGGATGACCGCGCGGGTCGGCCTGCTGCGGGGGGCCAGCACGGGGAAGACGGTGGCGCGCGCGGGCTCGCGCTGAACGCGGGCGGCGTGGCGGCGACCGGGTCCGCGGTCCATGCTGGTGCGGTGATCTCCGTCGATCTCGCGCTGCAGCTCAAGGACGCCGGCCTGGAGTGGCACCCGGCCTCCGGCGACCGCTTCGTCATCCCGCACCGGGACATGGACGACGACGTGTTCACGCTCAGCGACATGACCGTGGAGGTCCACGACCACCCCGGCGGGCGCATCATCGGCTTCAACGGCACCACCGAGTGGGCGCTGGACTCCGTGGACCAGCCGGAGGCCTGCTGGCTGCCGGCCGAGCACCAGCTGCGCGAGCTGCTCGGGGAGCGCTTCACCCGGCTGGAGCGGCGCGACGTCGGCGAGGCCGTGGTGCACCGGGTGCTGCTGCTCGACGAGCACGGCGCAGACGCCTTCGAGGCCGAGGACCCCTCCGACGCCTACGCGCGCGCCCTGCTGCACCACCTCTCCGGCGCCCGCGGCGGCACCAGCGGCAGCGCAGGGGCCACGACCGGCGCCTGAGCCGGAACCCGGACCGGGCCCCGGCTCGAGCGCCGCGCGTCAGGGCGTGCCCGGGTCCTCCTCGCGGCCGGCCAGGAAGCGCTCGAACTCCTCCCCCAGCTCGTCGGCCGTGGGCAGGAAGGCGCTGCCGGCCTCCGTCCCCCGGCCGGCGTCACCGGAGGCGTCGTACTGCTCCTCGAGGGCGCGCACCACCGCCGCGGCCTCCGGGGAGTCCGCCACCTGGGCGTCGACCTCCACGCGCGTGCGCGAGGCGGCCTCCAGCAGCTCCTGCACCGAGGCCGCGACGCCGGTGGCCCCGGAGAGGGTGCGCACGAGCACGGCAGCGGCGTCGGGGTACTCGTTGCCGGCGAGGTAGTGCGGCACGTGGGCGAGCACCGAGAGGACGTCGCGGCCCGCCTGCGCGCCGCGCAGCGCCAGCAGCGCCGCGGCGTGCCCGGGCACCTGGGCCTCGACGTCCCAGGTGCGGTACCCCTCGAGCAGCTCGGGCCGGCTCGCGCTGGCGGTCACCCCGCTGGGACGGGTGTGCGGCACGGCCGTCGGAGCCGCGTTGAGCACGATCGTCAGCCCGACGCCGAGGTCGTCCGCCAGCTGCCACACGGCGGCGGTGAAGCGCTCCCACTGCACGTCCGGTTCGGGGCCGGTGAGCAGCAGCAGCGAGGACCCCTCCTCGTCGTGCAGGCGGTGCAGCTGCAGGCGGGGGGCCTCGTAGTCGGTCCAGCTGGTGCCGCCGAAGGTCATGGTGGGGCGGCGGGCGCGGTAGTCGTGCAGCTGGTCGACGTCGAAGGTGGCCACGACCTCGTGGTCGCGGGTGCCCAGCAGGTGCTCCACCGCCAGGCGGACCGCGCTGCCGGCGTCGACGAAGCCGGACAGCGCGACCACGAGCGGCGGTTCCACGAGCACCGGGCGCTCACCCTCGTAGGAGTACAGGGATGCGGGATCCAGCATGGGGACATCATCCCCGCCCCCGGCGCGCCCGGCGGCCCGAGCAGGCGGCCGGTGGCGCGTCAGCCGCGGGCGGGCAGCGGCCGGTCGCCCTCGGCGAGCGCTGCGAGGGCGGCCTCGCGCTCGGTGCGCAGCCGCTCGATGGCCTTCTCGAAGTCGTCCAGGGAGTCGAACGCCTGGTAGACGGAGGCGAAGCGCAGGTAGGCCACCTCGTCGAGCTCCTGCAGGAACGGCAGCGTCGCCAGCCCCACCTGGTGAGCGTCGATCTCGGCGGCGCCCTGGGCGCGCACGGCCTCCTCGACGCGGTGCGCCAGCAGGGCGATGTCGTCCTCGCTCACCGGCCGCCCCTGGCACGCCTTGCGGACCCCGCTGGCGATCTTGGCGCGGCTGAAGGGCTCGGAGGCGCCCGAGCGCTTGGTGACCGTCAGGCTGGCCGTCTCCACCGTGGTGAACCGCTTGGAGCAGTTCGGGCACTGGCGCCGGCGCCGGATGGAGCTCCCGTCGTCGGTCGTGCGCGAGTCGACCACGCGCGAGTCCTCGTGCCGACAGAACGGGCAGTGCACCCCGACGTCCTCCCCCGGATCCGGCAGACAGGTGTGGTCCAGAGTGGACGGTACGTCGAGAGCGACACGCCGGGCAAGCGACACGCCGTCGGGCGCGTCACCGCACCCGCCCCCGGGCGGCGCGGGCGGGGGCGGGCCGGGGGGCACGAGCGGCTCAGCCGCGTGCCGGCAGGGTCAGCCGCTGACCGGCGCGCACCACCATCGTGGGCAGGTCGTTGACGTCGGCGATGCGCGTGGCGACCTCGCGCCAGTCCTCGTGCGGGGAGACGTCGGCGGCGATCTCCGAGAGCGTCTGCCCCGGCAGCACCGTGACCACGGTGGGCGTGGCCACCGGCTGCGCGTCGGCCGCGGCGCCGCCCAGGGCGCCCGCCACCGCCACGACCGCCGTCGTCACGAGCGTGGCGGCGGTGCAGGAGACCACCAGCCGCCCGCGGCGGGTCAGGCGCAGCGGCCGGCGGTCGGGGACGGGCGTGGCGAGCGGTGCCGCGAGCGCCTCGCAGCCGCCGCGGCGCCGGGCCGCGGCGGGACCGCCGCCGGCCCGTGCGGACCGGGCACCCCCGGCGACCAGGGCGAGCGGGCGCGACGCGGAGCGGGCGCGCGAGGGGGGCGCACCCCGGCGCGGGCGGGGCAGGCGCACGGCGTCGAGAGCGGGCTCGCACGGGACGAGGGTGAGGGCGGTGGTGCTCACGGGCAGGGACCTCCAGCTCGGGCGCCGCTTCGAACGGGTGTTCGAAGCGGCGGGCCTGTTCTACCACCGCCACGGCGGTGGTGCACGCCCCCGGCGGCTCTCGGCCGCTCCGGGGACAGGCAGCGCACGCTGCCACCGACCACCGACACGTGCGCCGACCTGCGACGACGCCGCGCAGCCCCCGCCGGCCCGCGCGAGCCGGGCCCCCGGCCGACCTCAGGAGGCGAAGCGGCGAGCGCTGCGCTCGCGGGCGCGCGCCGCCTCCACCTCCCGGTCCCTGGGCGGCGCGGCGGTCACGAGCTCGCCGAGCAGCTCGCGCGTCGCCGCCGCGACGGCCTCCACGGCGCGCTCGAAGGCGGCCTGGTTGCGCGCCGACGGCCGGGTGGTCCCGGCCACCTTGCGCACGTACTGCAGCGCCGCGGCGCGCACCTCCTCCTCCGTCGCGGCGGGCTCGAAGTTGTGCAGCTGGCGGATGTTCCGGCACATGGCGGGCACGCTACGCAGCCGGTGCGACACGCCACCTTCGAACAGGTGTTTGATCCTCCGGGGCGGGGTGGCTACCGTGACCGGGACCGGGCGCCGGGACGGAGCCCGGCGGACGAGCGAGCAGGGAGCAGACGTGGCCGACGTGCTGGACGGGACCGACGACGCCGCCGACGCGGACGGGACCGCGCCCACCGCCGCCGTCGCCTCGGTGCACCAGTTCCCCGACACCCCCTTCGGCCCCGACGGGCTGACCGCCCGCCAGCGCCGGGTCCTCGCCGCCATCACGGAGTGCGTCGAGGCGCGCGGCTACCCGCCGAGCATGCGGGAGATCGGCCAGGCGGTCGGCCTGACCAGCCCCAGCAGCGTGGCGCACCAGGTGAAGACCCTCGAGCGGCTGGGCTACCTGCGCAAGGACCCGCGCCGGCCGCGGACCCTGGAGGTCGTCGCGCCGCCGCAGCCGCTGGGAACCTCCGACGACGGCGGCGCGCAGGACGAGCGTCCCGCCCCGCGCTACGTGCCCCTGGTCGGGCGCATCGCCGCCGGCGGGCCGATCCTGGCCGAGCAGCTCGTGGAGGAGGTCTTCCCGCTGCCGGCCCAGCTGGTGGGCACGGGTGAGCACTTCATGCTGCGCGTGGTCGGCGAGTCGATGATCGAAGCGGCCATCTGCGACGGCGACTGGGTCGTCGTGCGCCAGCAGCCGACGGCCGAGAACGGTGACGTGGTGGCCGCGATGATCGACGGGGAGGCCACCGTGAAGGTCCTCCAGCGCAAGGACGGGCACGTCAGGCTGATGCCGCGCAACCCGCTGTTCGAGCCCATCGACGGCGACGAGGCGACGATCCTGGGCCGCGTCACGGCGGTGCTGCGCAGCCTCTGAGGCCGCGCCCCCGGCGGGTCAGCGCCCGGCGGGGACCACCGGCACCACCGCCTCGACCGCGGCCTCCACAGCCAGCCGCGGCGAGGTGAGCACCGGCACGTGCAGGTCGCGCAGCAGCGGCGCCGCGTCGAGCATGCTGGCCTGCGCCAGGACGACGACGTCCACGGCCGGCTGCAGGGAGGCGACCGCTCGGCGGACGGCCTCGGCGACTCCCGTGGTGTAGGTGAGCAGGTCCCCGGACTCGAAAGCCGTCCACGTGTCGGTGCAGCGCACGTCGAGCAGCTGCACGTCGCGGCCGGTGTCGCGAGCGCACTCGCGCAGCAGCGGGAGCAGGGTGTCGGCGGCCTCGCCCAGCGAGGTCACCACCGCGATCCGCCGGCCCGCGAGCACGGCGGCCTCGGCCATCGGCCGGTCCACGCGCACGACGCGCACGCCCGTCCGGGCCCCGACCTCCTCGGCCAGCGCACCCGTCGTCGAGCAGGTGCACACGACCACCTCGGCACCCTCGGCGACCAGCCGGCGCAGGCGGTCGGCCATCGCCGGCCGCGCGGCCTGCAGCCCGTGCGAGCGGGCGGTCGCCAGCATGCCGGTGTCGACCAGGTGCCGGGCGGCGACAGAGTCGTCGCGCTCGGCGAGCAGGTCGCTGAAGGAGCGCACGTGCGCGTGCGCGGAGTGCAGGAAGCCCACGGTGGCCACGCGCCGAGGATGCCACCTCCCACCCGTCCCGTCAGCACCCTCGCGGGAGTCCGGCGGGGGAACGCCCCGGGAACGACCCGGTCGGCTCAACCGGCGCTGCTCGTCAGCCGTCGCAGCGCTTCCAGGGCGACCTCCGCGGAGGTCGTCGGCCAGAAGCCCGGCAGGCTCTCGCGCAGGAACCCGCCGTAGCGGGCGGTGGCCAGCCGGGAGTCCAGGACCGCCACCACGCCGCGGTCGCCCGCGGCCCGCACGAGGCGGCCCGCGCCCTGGGCCAGCCGCACGGCCGCGTGCGCGGCCGACACGGTGAGGAAGCCGTTGCCGCCCGCGGCGTCGACCGCCCGGGCGCGCGCCGACATCAGCGGGTCGTCCGGTCGCGGGAAGGGGATGCGGTCGATGACCACCAGCGAGCAGCTGGGGCCGGGCACGTCGACGCCCTGCCACAGCGAGAGGGTGCCGAACAGCGACGTGGCCGGGTCGTCGGCGAAGGCGCGCACCAGCTTGGGCAGCCGGTCGTCGCCCTGGCACAGCACCGTGCGCCCGGTGCGCGAGCGCACGGCGGCCGCCGCTTCCTCGGCCGCGCGCCGGGAGGAGAACAGCCCGAGCGTGCGGCCGCCGGCGGCCTCCACGAGCGCGGCCAGCTCCTCCAGGACGAGCTCGCCCGCCCCCGCCCGCCCCGGCGCCGGCAGGTGCCGGGCCACGTAGAGGATGCCCTGCTTGGCGTAGTCGAAGGGGCTGCCGACGTCCACGCCCGTCCAGGCCGTGCCGCCGCGCCCCCCGGCCGCGCCGTCGCTGCGGGCGCGCGCCAGGCCGAAGGCACCGGCGACCGCGTCGAAGGAGCCGCCGAGGCTGAGCGTCGCCGACGTCGCGACGACCGTGCGGTCGGTGAAGACCCGCTCGCGCAGCAGCCCGGCGACCGACAGCGGGGCGATGTGCAGCGACGGCGGCCGCGCGGCCGGGCCGGAGCCCGCCGTCACCCACGCCACGTCGTGACCGTCCGCGCCCTCTCGGCCGGCGTCCTCGGCCAGCCGCTCGGCCACGGAGAAGACCTCCTGCACGGCGGCGCGCGCCAGGTGCCGCGCGCCGCGGCCCTCGACGTCCTCCTTGTCCGCGCCGTCGGCGGCCTCCTTGAGGTCGCTCAGCGCGGTGCGCGCGGCGTCGCGCACGGCGACGACCGCGGCGGCCAGGGCGCCCGGCCAGCGGTCCAGGCGGCCCGGCGGCGCGGTCTCCAGCGCGCTCTCCAGGGCGACGGCGGCGTCGTCGAGCGCCTCGGAGACGATCCCGGCGGAGCGGCGCAGCCGGCGCGAGGCCGCCGAGAGCACGGTCGCGGACAGCTCCGCCGTCGCCACGGCCGTCACGCGGTCGGCCAGCTCGTGGGCCTCGTCGACGACCAGGACGTCGTGCTCGGGCAGCAGCTGGCCGCCCTCGAGGGCGTCGATGGCCGTCATGGCGTGGTTGGTGACGACGACGTCGACCGTGCGCGCCCGCGCCCGGACCCGCTCGGAGAAGCACTCGGCCGCCACGGGGCAGCGCTGCGCGCCCAGGCACTCGCGCGCGGAGACGGACACCTGGCGCCAGGCCCGGTCGCTGACCCCGGGGTCGAGCTCGTCGCGGTCGCCGGTGCGCGTGGTCGCCGCCCAATCGCGCAGCCGCACGACCTCGCGGCCCAGGCGCCCGCCGTCGGCACCGCCGGCCTCCGCGGTGGGTGCCGACACGTCGAAGAGGGCCGCCTCGTCGGCCGGGAAGCCGCCGTCGAGCTTGTTGCGGCACAGGTAGTTGGCCCGCCCCTTGAGCAGCTCCCAGGTGGGTTCGCGGTGCAGCACCGGCGCCAGCGCACCCGCCAGCCGCGGCAGGTCGCGGTCCACCACCTGCGCCTGCAGCGCCAGCGTCGCCGTGCTCACCACGACCGCCCGCTCGGCGTGCACGGCGTGCGCGACCGCCGGCACCAGGTACGCCATCGACTTGCCCGTCCCGGTGCCCGCCTGCACCAGCAGGTGGCGGCGGGTGCGGATGGCGTCGGTGACCGCCCCCGCCATCCGCGCCTGCCCGTCGCGGCGCTGACCGCCGAGGGCGTCCACCACGCGCTCGAGCAGCTGCGCGGCCTCGTGGCCGTCGACCTCCGCCTGCTCGACGACGTCCTCGGTGCTCGGTGCGCTCACGGGTCCATCCTCTCGCGCGGCACCGACACGACCCGCCGCACGGAAGCAGCCCCCCACCGCTGCGGCAGCGGTGGGGGGCTGTGGGGACGGCGCCGACGGCCCGGCGGGACCGGGCCGGCGCCGCCTCAGGCCGTGCGCGCGGAGCGGTACTGGTCCAGCTCGGCGGCCAGCCGCGGGCGCACGCGGGCCAGCATCCGGGTGCCCGCCGCGGTGTGCTCCTCGGAGAGCACCTGACCGGTGGTGTGCACCCGGTGGACCAGCTCGCCGCGGTCGTAGGGCACGCACACGTCCATCTCGACGTCCGGCACCGGCAGCATCTCGGCGATGCGCGCCAGCAGCTCCTCGACGCCCTGGCCCGTGCGGGCCGAGACGGCGACGGCACCGCGCTCGCGGCGCAGCAGCCGGTCGACGACCTCCGGGTCGGCGACGTCGGCCTTGTTGACCGCCACCAGCTCCGGCACGTCCTGGGCCCCGACGTCGGCCAGGACGGCGCGCACGGCGGCCAGCTGCCCCTCGGGGTCGGGGTGCGAGCCGTCGACGACGTGCAGGACGACGTCGGACTCGGCCACCTCCTCCAGAGTGGAGCGGAAGGCCTCCACGAGCTGGTGCGGCAGCGAGCGGACGAACCCGACCGTGTCGGCCAGCGTGTAGGGGCGCCCCTCGGGTGTCTGCGCGCGCCGGACCGTCGGGTCCAGCGTCGCGAAGAGGGCGTTCTCCACGAGGACGCCCGCACCCGTGAGCCGGTTGAGCAGCGAGGACTTGCCCGCGTTGGTGTACCCGGCGATCGAGACCGCCGGCACCGCGCGCGCCACCCGCAGCGAGCGCTTGGCGTCGCGGGCGGTGCCCATGCCGCGGATCTCGCGACGCAGCTTGGCCATCCGCGTGCGGATGCGGCGGCGGTCCAGCTCGATCTTCGTCTCACCGGGACCGCGCGAGCCGATCCCCGCACCGCCGGCGACGCGACCACCGGCCTGGCGGGACATCGACTCGCCCCAGCCGCGCAGGCGCGGCAGCAGGTACTCCAGCTGCGCCAGCTCGACCTGCGCCTTGCCCTCCCGGCTCTTGGCGTGCTGGGCGAAGATGTCCAGGATCACGGCCGTCCGGTCGACGACCTTCACCTTGACGATGTCCTCCAGGCCGCGGCGCTGCGAGGCCGACAGCTCGCCGTCGCAGACGACGGTGTCGGCGCCCTCGGCGGCGACGAGGTCGGCCAGCGCCGCCGCCTTGCCGGCCCCCAGGTAGGTGGCGGGGTCGGGGGTGGAGCGCCGCTGCAGGACGCCGGCGAGGACGTCGGAGCCCGCGGTGGCGGCCAGGGCGGACAGCTCCTGCAGGGAGACCTCGGCCTCCTCGCGGCTGGAGTCGGCGCTGGACCACACCCCCGCCAGGACGACGCGCTCGAGGCGCAGCTGCCGGTACTCGACCTCGGTGACGTCGGTCAGCTCGGTCGACAGGCCGGCGGCCCGGCGCAGGGCGCGGCGGTCGGCGAGGTCGAGCTGGTCGCCGTCGAGGTCGGTGTGCCCGTCCTGCCGCCCGTCCGCGCGGCCGGGACCCTCGTGCTCGTGGTCCAGGGCGTCGGCGCCGTGCCCGCGCAGGATGCGCTCGACGGCTCGGTCGAACTCGCGGTCACGCTCGGTGCGGGTCGCGGCGCTGTCCTGGTCGGCGACGACGTCGCGGTCGTGCTGGAGCTCCGCGGACTGCGGTGTCGCGGGAGCGGGGCGGTGGTTCATGGACCTCCTCGGTCGTGCCGGCCGGTCGATCTGACAGGTCCAGCATCCCTTCCAACGACGTGCGGGGCGACGGTATTTCGCCACCGGTGCCCGCGTGTCGCCGCCGGGCGGGCGTCGGGCCGTACCCTGCGGGCGTGGTCCAGACCGACGGTGAGCACTACTTCACGGCCCGGCCCGCGACCGCCGACGAGCGGCGCGAGGTGCCGGTGCAGCTGGCCGGGCGCACGGTGACCGTCCAGACGGCGCGCGGCGTCTTCAGCGGCGAGCGGCTGGACCCGGGGACCTCCGTGCTGCTGCCGCTGATCACCGACGGCGACGCGCCGGGGGACGTCCTGGACCTGGGCTGCGGCTGGGGCCCGATCGCCCTCACGCTGGCGCTGCGCCGCCCGCACCAGCGCGTGCACGCCGTGGACGTCAACGAGCGGGCGCTGGACCTGGTGCGGCGCAACGCCGAGCGGCTGGGGGTGGCCGTGCGGGCGCAGCTGCCCGACGAGGTCGACGAGGGCCTGCGCTTCACCGAGATCTGGTCCAACCCGCCCATCCGGATCGGCAAGCCCGCCCTGCACGCCCTGCTGCAGCGCTGGCTGCCGCGGCTGGCCCCGGGCGGCACGGCGCACCTGGTGGTGCAGAAGAACCTGGGCGCCGACTCGCTGCACCGCTGGCTGGAGCAGGGCGCGGTGCCCGGTACGAGCACGACGCGGACGGCGACGGCGAAGGGGTTCCGCGTGCTGTCGGTCAGCCGGCCGGCGTGAGGCGCGGGGCCAGCAGCGCCGGGGCGATCGTCCCCGAGGCCACGAGCACGGCCGGGCCGGTGAGGTGCACCGTGCCCGCGACGGCGCTGGAACCCTCCCCCACCGTCACGAGGAGCTGACCGCCGGGGACCTCCACCCGCCACACGTCCGGGGCTCCCGCCCCGGCCCAGGCCCGGGTCGCCAGCGCGGCCGCGCAGGCGCCCGTGCCGCACGAGCGCGTCTCGCCCGAGCCGCGCTCGTGCACGCGCATCCGCACGTCGCCCACGTCGGCGACGGAGTTCCCGGTCGTGTCCACCCCGAACTCCGGCACCACGAGCTCCACGTTCGTGCCGGCGGGCGGCACGGGCTCGACGGAGGGCGCGCGCGTGAGGTCGGCCTGCTCCAGCTCGCCGTCGTCGGGCAGCGCCACGACGGTGTGCGGGTTGCCGAGGTCCACCGACAGCGCGGGGCGCGCGACGCCGTCCAGGCCGGGCACGTGCACGAGGGCGTCCGAGCCGGCGCGCAGCGCGGCCTCGCCGCCGACCAGGCGCCAGGCGCCCATGTCGGCGGTCCAGCGCCCGTCGGCCTCGCGGCGCACCCGCTTCAGGCCGGCGCGGGTGCCCACGGGCACCCACCGGCCGTCGCCCGCCTCGGCGGGCAGGTGACCGCCGGCGAGGAGGAACTCGGCGAAGACCCGCACGCCGTTGCCGCACATCTCGGCCAGCGAGCCGTCGGCGTTGCGGTAGTCCATGAACCACTCGGCCCGGCCGGCCAGCGCGGCACCCTCGGCGATCGCAGCGGTGCGCACCGCGCGGACCAGCCCGTCGGCGCCGATGCCCGCACGGCGGTCGCAGACCGCGGCGACCTGCGCGGGGTCGGGGTCCCAGGAGCCGTCCGGGTCGGCGACGAGGACGAAGTCGTTCTCGGTGCCGTGGCCCTTGACGAAGGCGACGCCCTCGGTCGCGGCGGCGGCGGACGGCTGGGTGCTCACGCGGGCGATGCTACGGGCAGCGCCGCCAGCACCCGGCGCGCCAGGTCGGCGGGGTCGGCGCCGTCGGGCGCCTCGATCCAGCGCACCCGCGGGTCGCGGCGGAACCAGGACTCCTGCTTGCGCGCGAAGCGGCGCGTCAGGCGGGCCGTGAGCTCGACGGCCTCCGCCGGCGTGCAGCGCCCGTCGAGGGCGTCCAGCGCCTGCGCGTACCCCAGCGCGCGCGAGGCGGTGCGGCCCTCGCGCAGGCCCCGGCCCTGGAGCCGCTCGACCTCCTCGAGCAGGCCGCCGGCGAACATGCGCTCCACCCGGGCGTCGATGCGCGCGTCGAGCTGCTCGCGCGGCACCGCGAGGGCGACCTGGACGGCCGGCCGCACGTAGCGCTGCTCGGGCAGCGACGCGGCGAAGGGCCGTCCGGTGATCTCACCGACCTCCAGCGCGCGCACGACGCGCCGCCCGTTGGTGGGCAGGATCCGCGCCGCCGCCTCGGGGTCGCGCGCGGCCAGCTCGGCGTGCAGCGCCGGGGCCCCCCGCTCGGCCAGCGCCGCCTCCCACCGGGCCCGCACCCGCGGGTCGGTGCCCGGGAAGCGCAGGTCGTCCAGTGCCGCGCGCACGTACAGCCCGGAGCCGCCGACGAGGACGGGCACGCCGCCGCGGGCGGTGACCTCCTCGAAGGCGGCGCGCGCCGCGCGCTGGTAGGTGGCCACGTCGGCGGGTTCGGTGACGTCGAGGACGTCGAGCAGGTGGTGCGCCACCCCCTGCCGCTCGGGCGGCGTCAGCTTCGCCGTGCCGACGTCCATCCCGCGGTAGAGCTGCATGGCGTCGGCGTTGACGACCTCGCCGGCGCGGCCGGTCCGCTCGGCCAGCAGCCGGGCCAGGGCGACGCCCACGTCGGACTTGCCGGTGGCGGTGGGGCCGACGATCGCGAGGAGAGGTTCCGGGTGGCCCACGCACGCATGGTGGCAGACAGTGGTGCGCACCCGTTCGCCCCTCGCCCGCCGCTCGTGGCGCTCGCGCGGGGGTGGAGCGCACCGGCGCGGGCTGGTAGGACGGGCGGCAGCAGCAGCGACCAGGGAAGGAAGCACTCGTGGGCACCATGCAGTTCTTGAAGGGCAAGCTGACCGAGGCCGCCGGCCAGGCGTGGGAGGTGGCCGACCAGGCCCGCGGCCGCGTCGGCTCGTTCGCCGCCGAGCACTCCTCGACCGCGGGCGGGGCGATCGACAAGGCGGCCTCGTTCGTCAACGCGCGCACCGAGGGCAGGTACGCCGACAAGGTCGTGCGGGTCGGCGAGTTCGCCCGCAAGGGCGTCGACCTGGTGGCCGAGCAGGCCAAGTCCTCGCCGTGGGCCGGTGGCGGCACGCCGATGCGCGGTGGTGCGGGTGGCGACGGCACACCGATGAGCGGCCCGCGCCGCTGAGGCGCCCCCGCCCGCAGCACCCGCCCGCACGCAGCGCAGCACCGACCCGGAGGTGATGGCATGACCATCCCGACCCCGCCGCCCACGCCGCCCACGCCGCTCCCGCCGAGCCCGGTCCCCCAGCCGGGGACGCCGGGCGAGCCGCTGCCCGACCCGGGCCCGGTGCCCGGCCCGGAGCCGGTGCCGCAGCCGGCGACACCGCCGGCCAAGTAGCACCTGCGGGGGCCGGGTCCTCCTGCTGCGCGCAGGAGGACCCGGTGGTGCCCTCAGCGCACCCGGATCGCGGGCAGCCCCAGGCTGACCGGCCGCGGACCCGCCTCGGCGGCGGGCTCGGGCCGGGCCTGGCGCGCCTGCCAGGCGTCGCCGGCGCGGGTGCGGCGCACCGCGAAGGCGCTGGTGTCGTCGGCCTCGAGGTAGTGCGGCGCCCCGCGGGTGATCGTGACGGTCGCCACGTCGCCCGGGCGGGGCACCTGCGCGCCCTGCGGCACCGCGAAGTGCACGAGGCGGTTGTCGGGGGCCCGGCCGGAGAGCCGCTGCGTGCTGGCGTCCTTGCGCCCCTCGCCCTCGGCCACGAGCACCTCGAGGGTGCGGCCCGCCTGCGCCTGGTTCTCCTCCAGGGTGATGCGGTCCTGCAGCGCGGTGAGCCGCTCGTAGCGCTCCTGCACGACGGCCTTGGGCACCTGCTCGCCCATGGTGGCGGCCGGGGTGCCGGGGCGCGGGGAGTACTGGAAGGTGAACGCGGAGGCGAAGCGGGCCTGCTCGACGACGTCGAGGGTCTGCTGGAAGTCCTCCTCGGTCTCCCCGGGGAAGCCGACGATGATGTCGGTGGTGATCGCGGCGTCCGGGATGCTCGCGCGGACCCGGTCGATGATCCCCAGGAAGCGCGTGCTGCGGTACGAGCGGCGCATCGCCTTCAGCACGCGGTCCGAGCCGGACTGCAGCGGCATGTGCAGGCTGGGCATCACGTTCGGCGTCTCGGCCATGGCGTCGACGACGTCGTCGGTGAAGCTGGAGGGGTGCGGGCTGGTGAAGCGCACGCGCTCCAGCCCCTCGACGCCGCCGGTGGCGCGCAGCAGCTTGCCGAAGGCGAGCTTGTCGCCGAACTCCACGCCGTAGGTGTTGACGTTCTGCCCGAGCAGGGTGACCTCGAGGACGCCCTCGCCCACGAGCGCCTCCACCTCGGCCAGCACGTCGCCGGGGCGGCGGTCCTTCTCCTTGCCCCGCAGGCTCGGCACGATGCAGAACGTGCAGGTGTTGTTGCAGCCGACGGAGATGCTCACCCAGGCCGCGTAGGGCGACTCCCGGCGGGTGGGCAGCGTGGAGGGGAACGTCTCCAGCGACTCCAGGATCTCCACCTGCGCCTGGGCGTTGTGGCGGGCGCGCTCGAGCAGCACCGGCAGCGACCCGACGTTGTGGGTGCCGAAGACGACGTCGACCCAGGGGGCCTTGCGGACGATCTCGCCGCGGTCCTTCTGGGCCAGGCAGCCGCCGACGGCGATCTGCATGCCGGGCCGGCGCTCCTTGACGGGGGCGAGGTGGCCGAGGTTGCCGTACAGCTTGTTGTCGGCGTTCTCGCGCACCGCGCAGGTGTTGAAGACCACCACGTCGGGTTCGACGGGAGCGCCGGCGCCGCCGGCCTCGTCGAAGCGGACGTAGCCGGCGTCCTCCAGCAGCCCGGACAGCCGCTCGGAGTCGTGGACGTTCATCTGGCAGCCGAAGGTGCGCACCTGGTAGGTGCGCGGCTGCTCGGCCGACGGCGCGCTGGTGGCGGTGGTCGGCCCGGTGGCGGTCGGCGTGCTCATCGCCCTCCAGGGTAGGTCACCGCGGGAGGCGTCGACCGTGGTCACTCTTGGGTCACGATCTGCCCACCTCTCCGGAGGTCCTGTGGGCAACGTGCGCAGACCATGTACGGTCCGGGCCATGAGCGACCCCGTGCAGGCCCCGCACCCCGGGCGGACCGCGACGCGCCGCCCGCTCGTGGTGCTGGAGGGCGTGCAGAAGCACTTCGGAGCGCTGCACGTGCTGAAGTCGATCGACCTGACGATCGCCGAGGGCGAGGTCGTCGTGGTGATCGGCCCCTCCGGGTCCGGCAAGTCGACGCTGTGCCGGGCGATCAACCGCCTGGAGACCATCGACGGCGGGCGCATCACCATCGACGGCAAGGACCTGCCCGCCGAGGGCAAGGACCTGGCGCGGCTGCGCGCCGACGTCGGGATGGTCTTCCAGAGCTTCAACCTCTTCGCCCACAAGACGGTGAAGCAGAACGTGACCCTCGGCCCGGTGAAGGTCCGCGGCACCTCCGCCGCGGAGGCCGGCCGCCGCGCCGACGAGCTGCTGCAGCGGGTCGGGGTCGCCTCGCAGGCCGCCAAGTACCCCGCGCAGCTGTCCGGCGGCCAGCAGCAGCGCGTGGCGATCGCGCGGGCGCTGGCGATGGACCCCAAGGTCATGCTCTTCGACGAGCCGACGTCCGCGCTGGACCCGGAGATGATCAACGAGGTCCTCGACGTCATGACGGGCC
The DNA here is from genome assembly GCF_050871885.1 of Kineococcus aridisoli. Lineage (NCBI taxonomy): Bacteria > Bacillati > Actinomycetota > Actinomycetes > Kineosporiales > Kineosporiaceae > Kineococcus > Kineococcus aridisoli. Next base: position 23,772 of record NZ_JBJLSF010000008.1, read on the forward strand.
TGGCCCGCAGCGGCATGACGATGGTCGTCGTCACCCACGAGATGGGCTTCGCCCGCCGCGCCGCCGACCGCGTCGTCTTCATGGCGGAGGGCGAGGTCCTCGAGGACGCCGTGCCGGAGAAGTTCTTCACCGACCCCGAGCACCCCCGGGCCAAGGACTTCCTGTCCAAGATCCTCACCCACTGACCGATCCGCCCGCCGGACCCACAGGAACCACCCCAGGAGGCACGACCCCCATGAGGACCATCCGCAGCAGGCACCGCGTCAGCGCGCTGGCCGGCGTGGCGACCGCCCTGCTCGCCCTGAGCGCCTGCGGCCAGGAGGGCTCCCCGGAGACCGCCGGCGGCGGCACCGAGAGCCCGGGCAGCAGCTCGGCGGCGCCCACCTACGCCGTGGCCTCCGACGTGGCCATCACCGGCAGCCCGACGTTCGACAAGATCACGTCGGCCGGCAAGGTCGTCATCGGCGTCAAGGCCGACCAGCCGGGCATCGGGCAGAAGGACCCCGGCAGCGGCGAGTACGCCGGCTTCGACATCGAGATGGCCAAGCTCATGGCCGCCAAGCTCGGGCTCACCCCGGACGAGATCGAATTCGTCGAGACCGTCTCCGCCAACCGCGAGCCCTTCCTGCAGCAGGGCACGGTCGACATGGTCATCGCCTCCTACACGATCAACGACAAGCGCAAGGAGGTCGTCGACTTCGCCGGCCCGTACTACGTGGCGGGCCAGGACCTGCTCGTGCGCGCCGACGACGACTCGATCACCGGGCCGGACTCCCTGGCCGGCAAGAAGGTGTGCTCGGTGGAGGGTTCCACACCGGCGACCCGCATCCGCGACGAGCACCCGGAGGCGACGCTGGTGACCTTCGACGCGTACTCCAAGTGCGTGCAGCAGCTGACGAGCAACGCCGTGGACGCCGTCACCACCGACGACGCCATCCTGCGCGGCTACGCGGCCCAGCAGCCGGACGCCCTCAAGGTCGTCGGCGAGCCGTTCAGCGAGGAGCCGTACGGCATCGGCCTGCCCAAGGGCGACACCGTGCTGCGCAACACCCTCAACGACGCCATCGAGGCGGCGGTGAGCGACGGCGACTGGAAGAAGGCGTACGACTTCACCCTCGGTGGCAGCGGCACCGACCCCGAGCCCCCGACGGTCGACCGCTACTGAGAGCCGCGCCCGGGCACCCCGACGACGTGGTGCCCGGGCGCCCGCACGTCCACCCCCGTTCCACGACCCCCTAGGAGGCGACGTGCAGGTCATCGTCGACAACCTCGACGCCTTCGGGCGCGGTGCCTGGGGCACGATCGTCCTGTTCTTCTGGTCGACGCTCGGCTCCCTGGTGCTCGGCACGGTCCTGGCCGTGTTCCGCGTCTCCCCCAGCCCGGCGCTGCGGGCCGTCGGGGCGACCTACGTCAACCTGTTCCGCAACACGCCGCTGACGCTGATCATGGTGTTCTGCGTGCTGTGCCTGCCCATCCTGCAGATCACCTTCACCGAGGACTCCGGGCGGCAGTACCGCGCCTACGCGGTCCTGGCGCTGGTGGCGTACACCTCCTCCTTCGTCTGCGAGGCGATCCGCTCCGGCATCAACACCGTGCCGGTCGGGCAGGCCGAGGCCGCGCGCGCCATCGGGCTGCCGTTCACCAAGGTGCTGAGCCTGGTGGTGCTGCCGCAGGCGTTCCGCGCCGTGGTGCCCCCGCTGGGCAGCATCCTCAACGCGCTGCTGAAGAACACCTCGGTCGCCTCGGCGGCCAACAACTTCGAGCTGATCTCCGCGATGCGCGGCCTGGTGGAGCAGAACGGCAACGCGGTCATCGCCGTCCTCATCGGCACCACGGTGACCTACGTGGTCCTCGCGCTGCTGCTCTTCGCCGGCGTCGAGGCGCTGGAGCGGGCGCTCGACCGCGACCGGAAGGGGGCACGGGCATGAGCTCGCGCATCGAGGCCGTCCTCTACGACGCACCCGGCCCGCGCGCCCGCCGGCTCAACGCCGTCCTCACCGTCGTCGGCGTGCTCGTCTTCGCGGCGGTCGTCGGCTGGGTGGTCTGGAAGCTGCACGCGGCCGGGCAGTTCAGCGCCTCGCTGTGGAGCCCGTTCAGCTACACCGACATCCAGACCCAGCTGGCGGCGGCCTGGTGGGAGACCATGAAGGTGGCGCTGACGGCGATCGTCCTCTCGATCGTCCTCGGCGCGGTCCTGGCGGCCGGGCGGCTGTCGACCTCCGCGGCGCTGCGGCGCGTGGCCGCGACCCTGGTGACGCTGTTCCGCACGCCGCCGGTGCTGCTGCTGATGTTCTGGTTCTTCTACGGCGCCAGGGGGCAGATCCCGCTGTTCTGGTGCGCCGTGCTGGGCCTGACCATCTACAACGGCGCCTTCCTCGCGGAGATCCTGCGCGCCGGCGTCCAGGCGCTGCCGAAGGGGCAGGCGGAGGCGGGCCTGGCGATCGGGCTCACCCCCGGTCAGGTGCTGTGGACGGTGCAGCTGCCGCAGGCGGTCCGCTCCATGCTGCCCTCGCTGGTGTCCCAGGTCGTCGTCATCCTCAAGGACACCGCGCTGGCGTACATCATCGGCTACAGCGAACTGCTGCGCTGGGGTCAGCAGGCGGGGTCCTTCTACTTCAACCTCATCCCGGCGTTCATCGTCATCGCGGTCGTGTACGTGGGCACCAACATGGTGATCTCCGGCCTGGCCAAGCTCCTGGAGCGCCGGATGAGCACGCACACCGCGGCGCGCACCAGCCCGCAGGTCGCGGGCGCCCAGGCCGGCGCCGCCTCCGCCTGAGGTTGCGCACGCCCGGGGTGCAGGCGCACCGACGCCGAGGGCCGGTCACCGCCACGGTGACCGGCCCTCGGCGTTGCCGCACGTCCGTGGTGCCGCGGGCGTCGGACGTCGGCGCGTCAGACGTCGGCGCGGGGCGCGTACCGGGTGAGCTTCGGCGGGGCGGCGACGAGCGTGCCCAGCTGCGAGGCGCCCTCCGGGGTGGCGCGCCAGGCGCGGTAGGCGTCGTCGTGCTCGAGGGACTCCCAGCGCTCCAGCAGCACGACACGGGTCTCGTCGTCGGTGTCGACGAGGACGTCGACCCCGAGGCACCCCTCGAAGGCGCGGGTCGCCTGCAGCGTCTGCGTGATGATCGCAGGCGCGTCGGCGACGGCCTCGGGCTTGAGGGTGAGTTCCAGGACGGAGGTGATGCTCACGGGTGCTCCTGACTGCCGACGGTGGTGCCAGGAGGCTACGCGTGCCGAGCGCGCCGCCGACGACGGGTTCACCCCAGGGGCTCGGCGTCGTCCACGGTCTCGTCCGCGTCGGCCGCCAGCTCCTCGCGGACCAGGCGCATGACCAGGCCGGGCGGGAAGCCTCGTCGGGCGAGTACCCCCGCCAGCCGGCGCTGCCGCTTCACCGGGTCCATGCCCCGCGTGGCCGCGAGCGGTCTGCGCAGGAGCGTGCGGGCGGCCTGCTCCTCGATGGAGTCGTCGACCTCCTCGAGGGCCTCCTGGGCGGTCTCGTCGGCGATGCCCTTGCGGCGCAGCTCCAGAGCGAGCGCACGGCGGCCGCGGTGACCCTGCCGCGAGTGCACCCAGGTCTGCGCGAAGGAACGGTCGTCGACGAGCCCGACCTCCTCGAAGCGGTCGAGGACGTCCTGGGCGACCTGCTCCGGCACGTCCTTGGCCGCCATCTTCTGCGCCAGCTGCGCACGGCTGCGAGGAGCCATCGTCAGCTGGCGCAGGGCGATGGTGCGAGCGACCTCGTGCGGGTCCGCCTCCCGGTCCGGGTTCTCCTCCGGACCGGGAGGGACGTCACGGCGCCGCCGCGGGCGGTCGGGACGACTCAGAACTCGACCTTGTCCTCGACCTCGGCCGGTGCGTCGATGCGGGCACCGATGCCGAGCTTCTCCTTGATGCGCTTCTCGATCTCGTCACCGAGGTCGGGGTTGTCGCGCAGGAAGGCGCGGGCGTTCTCCTTGCCCTGCCCGAGCTGGTCGCCCTCGTAGGTGTACCAGGCGCCCGACTTGCGCACGAAGCCGTGCTCGACGCCGAGGTCGATGAGCCCACCTTCGCGGGAGATGCCCTGGCCGTAGAGGATGTCGAACTCGGCCTGCTTGAACGGCGGGCTGACCTTGTTCTTGACGACCTTGACGCGGGTGCGGTTGCCGACGGGGTTGGTGCCGTCCTTGAGCGTCTCGATGCGGCGCACGTCCAGGCGCACGGAGGCGTAGAACTTCAGCGCCTTGCCGCCCGTGGTCGTCTCGGGCGAGCCGAACATGACGCCGATCTTCTCGCGCAGCTGGTTGATGAAGATCGCCGTGGTGCCGGAGTGGTTGAGGGCACCGGTGATCTTGCGCAGGGCCTGCGACATGAGGCGGGCCTGCAGGCCGACGTGGCTGTCGCCCATCTCGCCCTCGATCTCGGCCTTGGGCACCAGGGCCGCGACCGAGTCGATGACGATGATGTCGAGGGCGCCGGAGCGGATGAGCATGTCGGCGATCTCCAGCGCCTGCTCACCGGTGTCCGGCTGGGAGACCAGCAGGGCGTCGGTGTCCACGCCCAGCTTGGCGGCGTAGTCCGGGTCCAGGGCGTGCTCGGCGTCGATGAAGGCGGCGATGCCGCCCTTCTTCTGCGCGTTGGCGACGGCGTGCAGGGCGACGGTGGTCTTGCCGGAGGACTCCGGGCCGTAGATCTCGACGACGCGGCCGCGGGGCAGGCCGCCGATGCCGAGCGCGACGTCCAGGGAGATGGCACCGGTGGGGATGACCTCGATGGGCGGGCGGACCTCGTCGCCGAGACGCATCACCGAGCCCTTGCCGAAGTTCTTGTCGATGGCTGCGAGCGCGGCGTCGAGGGCCTTCTCGCGGTCCGCAGGAGCGGGCATGTCCTCACCTTTGGGTCGGGTCGGCCGGCTCCTCGTCAGAGCGCGGGCCTTCGGTCGAGCTGACGCGGGTCACGCTACGACCCGCCTCCGACACGACCCCCGGACGAACCGGGGCGGTGGGTGGCGGGGCGCTGCGCGGCCCCTGTGGACACGCCGATCGTATCCGTACAGGTGTTCGACCGGCGCACCCGCCTCGGCGTGTCGGCCCCTGCCGCGCCGCCCGCGCGCCCCCTACAGTGCCGCGCGTGACGTCGACGTCCCCGGCCCCCGTGCCGCACTCCGCCCCCAGCGTCCTCGACCCGCGCGGCTCGGCGCTGCTCGAGCCCGGCGCGCGCCTGGAGCACCTGGGCACCGCCAGCACCTGGGCCGAGGGCCCGCTGTGGCTGCCCGCCGAGCAGGCGCTGCTCGTCAGCGACATCCCCGGCGACCGGGTCCTGCGTTGGAGCGAGGCCGAGGGGCTCGTCGTGCACCGCGAGGGCGTGGAGTTCACCAACGGCCGCACCCTGGACCACCAGGGCCGGGTCGTCACCTGCTCGCACGGCCGGCGCGCGGTGGAGCGCACCGCGCCCGACGGCACGACCGAGGTCCTCGTCGACTCCTACGCCGGCGCCCGGCTGAACTCACCCAACGACGTCGTCGTCGCCTCCGACGGCGCGGTCTGGTTCACCGACCCGCCGTACGGCATCTCCGTGGAGGTGGAGGGGCACGAGGGGCACCGCGAGTACGGCGACAACTTCGTCTTCCGCTTCGAGGAGTCCACCGGCGAGCTGCGGGTCGTCGTCACCGACGTCGAGGAGCCCAACGGGCTGGCCTTCTCCCCCGACGAGTCGCTGCTCTACGTCGCCGACACCTCGGCGGCCGGCACGCCCGGCAACGGCGACCACCGGCTCATCCGCGTCTACGACGTGCTCACCGGCGTGCGCGGCGGCCGCGGCCCGCAGGCGCGCCCCGGCGGTCCCGTCGCCAAGAACGGGCGCGTCTTCGCGACGATGGACCGCGGCCTGGCCGACGGCTTCCGCGTGGACCGCGAGGGCAACGTGTGGACCTCCAACGGCGACGCGGTCACCGTCTTCGCCCCGGACGGCACGCGGTTGCTGGAGGTCGTCGTCGGCGAGGTCGTGGCCAACCTCTGCTTCGGCGGTCCGCAGGGCCGCGACGTCTACGTGGCCGCGTCCACGAGCGTGTACCGGCTGCGCACCCGCGCCGTCGGCGCCGGGCTGTGGTGGCTGTGAGCGGGCCCGCGGACGGCGCCGGGGGCGCGGCGGCGGGCGGGCGCGGCTGGACCGCTCCGCCACCGCCGGAGCGCGTGGAACCGGCGGGCACCGCCGACGAGCGCACGCTCCTGGCGGCCTACCTCGACTACCACCGCGCCACCTTCGCCCGGAAGGTCGCCGGCCTGAGCGCCGAGCAGCTGCGCCGGCGCGCCGTGGAGCCGTCGTCGCTGAGCCTGCTGGGCCTGGCCCGCCACCTGGCCGAGGTGGAGCGCTCCTGGTGGCGCCGGCGCGTCGACGGCCAGGACGTCGAGCCGCTGACCTACGACGGGGCCAACCCCGACGGGGACTTCGACGACGTCGAGGACGCGGACGCCGCGGCGGACCTGGCGTGGCTGGCCCGGGAGCAGCAGCTCGCGCGCGACGTGCTGGCCCGCCACTCCCTCGACGACACCTTCGAGCACGCGCGGCAGGGCACGCTGTCGGTGCGCTGGGTGCTGGCCCACCTCGTCGAGGAGTACGCCCGGCACAACGGCCACGCCGACCTGCTGCGCGAGCGGATCGACGGCGAGGTCGGCGAGTAGCGCCCGCGGGGCCCTCAGCGCTTGGGCGCGCGGTCCCTGCCCAGCCGCCGCGCCTGCGGGACGTCCATCGCCTCGCACAGCGCGAGCCAGATCTCCTTGGGCTCGACACCGGCGTCCAGCGCCTGCTGGGCGGTGCGGTCGTCGAGGGCCAGCAGGACCTGGTCGGCGGCCAGCGACCGGCCGTAGGCGGTGCCGAACTCGTCCTCCACCAGGGTCCAGAACTCGCTGACGCGCATGGCGCAAGCCTGCCACGCGGGGGCGGGGCCGGCCGCTGGAGGGCGGGTGTCGGAGGCCGGTGGTCGAATGACGTCCATGAGCACCGCCAGCACCGAGGTCCCCGCCGCCGACGAGGTGCTCCAGCGGTTCTCGGCCGCCACGCGCGCGTGGTTCACCCGCGCCTTCGAGGCGCCCACCCCCGCCCAGCTGGGCGCCTGGGACGCCGTCAGCCGGGGCCGGCACGCGCTCGTCGTCGCCCCCACGGGGTCGGGCAAGACGCTCTCGGCGTTCCTGTGGGCCCTGGACGGCCTGGCGGCCGAGCCCGTGCCCGAGGACAAGGACCACCGCTGCCGGGTGCTGTACGTCTCCCCGCTGAAGGCCCTGGCCGTCGACGTCGAGCGCAACCTGCGCTCCCCGCTGACCGGCATCCGCCAGGAGGCGCAGCGGCTCGGGCTGCCGGTGCCCGAGGTGCGCGTGGGCGTCCGCTCCGGCGACACCCCCGCCGAGGAGCGCCGCGGCTTCACCCGCACCCCGCCGGACGTGCTCATCACCACCCCCGAGTCGCTGTTCCTGCTGCTGACCTCCAAGGCGCGCGAGCAGCTGCGCGGGGTGCGCACCGTCGTCCTCGACGAGGTGCACGCCATGGCGGGCTCCAAGCGGGGAGCCCACCTGGCGCTGTCGCTGGAGCGCCTGGACGCGCTTGTGACCGCGGCGGGGGGCGAGCCCACCCAGCGGGTGGGCCTGTCGGCCACCGTGCGCCCGGTGCAGGCCGTGGCCGAGTGGGTCTCCGGCGGGCGGCCGGTGACGGTCGTGCAGCCGCCGTCCACCAAGGAGTTCGACCTGCGCGTCGTCGTCCCGGTGGAGGACATGAGCGACCTCGACGCCTCCGGCCGCGGCGCCGAGGACCCCGACGACCTCACCGGCCAGGCGGCGGGCGACCCTCGGCGGGCCAGCATCTGGCCGCACGTGGAGGAGCGCATCGTCGACCTCGTCGCCGAGCACCGCTCCACGCTCGTCTTCGCCAACTCGCGGCGGCTGTCCGAGCGGCTGACCGCCCGCCTCAACGAGGTCTGGGACGAGCGGCTGCACCCGGAGGAGGACGCGGCCCCCGACCCGTGGGACACCGGGCGCCCCGTCCCCCCGCCCCCCGCCGAGGCTCCCGGGGCCTCCGGGCTCTCGGAGGGCAAGCCGCCGGTGCTGGCCCGCGCGCACCACGGCTCGGTCTCCAAGGAGCAGCGCTCCCTCATCGAGGAGGACCTCAAGGCCGGCCGGCTGCCCGCCGTCGTGGCGACCTCCAGCCTGGAGCTGGGCATCGACATGGGCGCCGTCGACCTCGTCGTGCAGGTGGAGTCCCCGCCGAGCGTGGCCAGCGGCCTGCAGCGCGTCGGGCGCGCGGGGCACCAGGTCGGCGCCGTCTCCCGCGGCGTGCTGTTCCCGAAGTTCCGCGGGGACCTGCTGCAGACGGCCGTCGTCGTCGAGCGCATGCGCGAGGGGCGCATCGAGGAGCTGCACGTCCCCGCCAACCCCCTGGACGTGCTGGCCCAGCAGGTCGTGGCCATGGTCGCCATGGACGAGTGGACCGTGCCCGACCTGCACGCGCTCGCCCGGCGCGCGGCCCCGTTCGCCACCCTCTCGCGCGCCGTGCTCGACGCCGTCCTGGACATGCTGTCCGGGCGCTACCCCAGCGACGAGTTCGCCGAGCTGCGCCCGCGCCTGGTCTGGGACCGCGTCACCGACACCCTCACCGGGCGTCCCGGCGCGCAGCGCCTCGCCGTCACCAGCGGCGGCACCATCCCCGACCGCGGCCTGTTCGGGGTGTTCCTGGCCTCCGGCGAGGGGCCGGGGCGGCGGGTGGGCGAGCTGGACGAGGAGATGGTCTACGAGTCCCGGGTCGGCGACGTCATCACGCTCGGCTCCTCGGCCTGGCGCGTGGAGGACATCACCCACGACCGCGTCCTGGTGACCCCGGCGCCGGGGCAGCCCGGCCGGTTGCCCTTCTGGCACGGGGAGGCCCTGGGCCGCCCGGCCGAGCTCGGCCGCGCCCTCGGGGAGTTCGTCCGCGAGCTCGGCGGCCTGCCCGGCGGCTTCGCCGGTGAGGCCGCCGGCGAGCGGGTGCGCGCGGCCGGCCTGGACGACTGGGCCGCGGGCAACCTGCTCGCCTACCTCGGCGAGCAGCAGGAGGCCACCCGCCACGTGCCCGACGACCGCACGATCGTCGTGGAGCGCTTCCGCGACGAGCTCGGCGACTGGCGCGTGTGCGTGCACTCCCCCTTCGGCGGGCAGGTGCACTCCCCGTGGGCGCTGGCCCTGGGTGCGCGCATGCGCGAGCGGTTCGGCGTCGACGTGCAGGCCATGCCCGCCGACGACGGCATCGTGCTGCGCCTGCCCGACCTGGACCTGCCCGAGGGGCAGGCCCCCGACGTGGCCGACCTCGTCGTCCTGGAGGCCTCCGAGGTCGCGGAGCTGGTGACCGCCGAGCTCGGCGGGTCGGCGCTGTTCGCCTCCCGCTTCCGCGAGTGCGCCGCGCGGGCGCTGCTGCTGCCGCGCCGGCAGCCGGGGCGGCGCCAGCCGCTGTGGCAGCAGCGGCAGCGGGCGGCCTCGCTGCTGCAGGTGGCCAGCCGGTTCGCGAGCTTCCCCATCGTGCTGGAGACGGTGCGCGAGTGCCTGTCCGACGTCTTCGACGTCACCGGGCTGGAACGCCTCATGGGCGAGCTCGCGGCGCGCACGGTGCGCGTGGTGGAGGTGGAGTCCCAGCAGCCGTCGCCGTTCGCCCGGGGGCTGATGTTCGGCTACGTCGCGCAGTTCCTCTACGAGGGCGACTCCCCGCTGGCCGAGCGCCGCGCGGCGGCGCTGGCCCTGGACCCGAGCCTGCTCGCCGAGCTGCTGGGGCGCGGGGAGGGCGCGGCGCTGCGCGACCTGCTCGACCCGGAGGCGGTGACCCGCACCGAGGCCGAGCTGCAGCGCCTGGTGCCCGAGCGCCGCTGCGCCGACGCCGAGGACGTCGCCGACCTGCTGCGGGTGCTGGGGCCGCTGACCACCGCCGAGGTGGTGGCCCGCAGCGGCCGCAGCCTCGACGAGGTGCCCGTCGTGCTCGGCGAGGACGACGTCACCGGCTGGCTGGTCTCGCTGGAGGGGGCGCGCCGGGTGATCCGGGTGCGCGTGGCCGGCGGCGAGCACTGGGCGGCGATCGAGGACGCCGGCAGGCTGCGCGACGGGCTGGGCACCGCGCTGCCCGTGGGCATCCCCGAGGCGTTCACCGAACCCGTGGCGGACCCGCTGGGCGAGCTGTTCGGCCGCTACGCGCGCACCCGCGGTCCCTTCACCGTCGCCGAGGCCGCCGCCCGCTTCGGCGTGGGCCGGGCCGTGGCGCACGACGCGCTGCGGCGCCTGCAGGCCTCCGGCCGGCTGGTGGAGGGCGAGCTGCGCCCCGGCGGCACGGGCACGGAGTTCTGCGACGCCGACGTCCTGCGCGCCCTGCGCCGGCGCTCGCTGGCGGCGCTGCGCGCCGACGTCGAGCCCGTCGCCCCGCGCGACCTCGCCCGGTTCCTGCCCGCCTGGCAGGGCGTCGGCACGGGCATCCGCTCGCGCCTGCGCGGGGTGGACGGGGTGCTGCGGGCCGTCGAGCAGCTGGCCGGCGCCGTCGTGCCCGCCAGCGCGCTGGAACCGCTCGTGCTCGCAGCGCGGGTCGAGGGGTACTCCCCGGCGATGCTCGACGAGCTCACTGCGGCCGGGGAGGTCGTCTGGTCCGGTCACGGCAGCCTGCCCGGCGACGACGGCTGGGTCTCGCTGCACCCGGCGGACCTGGCGCCGCTGACGCTGCCGGACCCGGCCGAGTCGGAGGTCGCGGTCGACACCGACCTGCACCGCGCGGTGCTGGCGGCGCTCGGCGGTGGCGGCGCGTACTTCTTCCGCGCGCTCTCCGACGCCGTCGGCTCCACCGACGACGCGGGGCTGGCCAGCGCGCTGTGGGACCTGGTGTGGGCCGGTCGGCTCACCAACGACACGCTCGCCCCGCTGCGCAACCGCCTCGGCGGCCGCGGGGCGCACAAGGCGCGCGCGGGTGCACCGCGCTCGCGCTACGCCCGCCCCGGGCGGCCGGGCCGGGGCCTGCGCGGCACCCGCGTGGAGCTGCCCTCGCGCAGCGGTCCCCCGTCGGCGGCCGGTCGCTGGTCGATGCTGCCGCAGGTGGAGGCCGACGCCACCGTGCGCGCGCACGCCACCGCGGAGGTGCTGCTGGACCGGCACGGGGTGCTCACCCGCGGAGCGGTCGGCAGCGAGCGGGTGCCGGGCGGCTTCGCGGCGGTCTACCGGGTGCTGGCCGCCTTCGAGGAGGCGGGCCGCGCGCGGCGCGGGTACTTCGTCGAGGGGCTGGGAGCCTCCCAGTTCGCCACGACCGGCGCCGTGGACCGGTTGCGCGACAGCGCCCGCCCGCTGGGCGGAGCCAGCCCCTCGCAGGCCCGGCAGGAGCGGCGGGGACGCGGGGACTCCGGGCCGGGGGCGGTCGTGCTGGCGGCCACCGACCCGGCCAACCCGTACGGGGCGGCGCTGGGGTGGCCGGAGCGGCCCGAGAGCACCGCGGGGGCCAGCGGGCACCGCCCCGGGCGCAAGGCCGGCGCCCTGGTCGTCCTCGTCGACGGCGAGCTCGTGCTCTACGTCGAGCGCGGCGGGCGCTCGGTGCTGTCGTGGACCGCGGAGGCCGAGGCCCTGCAGCCCGCCGCCGACGCGCTGGCGCTGGCCGTGCGCGAGGGGGTCCTGGGCAAGCTGACGGTGGAGAAGGCCGACGGCAGCGAAGTGCTGGCGGCGGGCTCGCCGCTGGGCGCGGCGCTGGAGGCGGCGGGCTTCCACGCGACCCCGCGCGGTCTGCGCATCCGCTCGTGACGCGCCTCGCGGGATCGGGCGCCGGGGTGCTCGCGGACGTGCTCGCGGACGTGCTCGCGGAGCGGTCCGCCGGGGGCGCGCGTGCCCGAGGGTGACGTCGTCTGGCGCACCGCGCACCGGCTGCACCGGGCGCTGGCCGGGCGCGAGCTGCTGGCCGCCGACCTGCGCTGGCCGAGCCTGGCGACCGCGGACCTGGCGGGGCGGCGGGTGCTGGAGGTGGTGAGCGCCGGCAAGCACCTGCTCACCCGCCTGGCCGCGCACGGCGACGAGCCCGCGCTGACGCTGCACAGCCACCTGCGGATGGAGGGCTCGTGGTACGTCGAGCGCACCGGCGACCAGCGCGGGCGGCGCTCGGCCTCCGGCATCCGCGCGGTGCTGGCGACGCGGGAGTGGACCGCCGTCGGCCACAAGCTGGGGATGCTCGACCTGGTCCCCACCGCGCGCGAGGACGGCCTCGTCGGACACCTCGGGCCGGACCTGCTGGGGCCGGGCTGGGACGCGGAACAGGCCCGGCGGCGGTTGCTGCGGCAGCCGGAGCGCGAGCTCGGCGCGGCCCTGCTGGACCAGCGGGTGCTGGCCGGGGTGGGCACGTTCTACATGGCGGAGGCGTGCTTCCTCGCACGCCTGACGCCGTGGTCGCCGGTGCGGGCCGTGGCGGACCTGCCCGCCTTCGTCGACCTGCTGCACCGGCTCCTCGAGGTCAACAAGGAGCGCGTCGAGCAGGTGACCACCGGCGACCTGCGCCACGGCCGGCACAACTACGTGCACGGCCGCTCGGGGCTGGCCTGCCTGCGCTGCGGGAGCACCGTGCGGGTGGCGATGATCGGCGAGGCGCCGCAGGAGCGGACGGCCTTCTACTGCCCGGGCTGCCAGCGCGGGCCGGCCCCCACCGACGACGGCCGGCCGCAACGCCCCCTCGGGCACGTGGACCGGGCCCGGACGACGCGCACGTCGTACCGGACCCGGAGGTGAGCGGGCGGCCGTGACCCCGTGGCCGCGCCCGGGGCTGCGGTGCCTGGGGTCGCGGTGCTCCGGGCCGCGGACTCAGGCGGCCGAGACGAGCCGGCGGCGCAGGACGAGCTCGAGCTCGTCGGGCAGCCCGTCGAGCTGGACGGCGAACTCCTGGCTGGTCTCGGCGGACAGGTCCGCCAGGGCCGAGTCGACGATGGAGTCGACGGCCTGGTCGACGGCGGACTCGACGCTCCGGTCGAGGTCCTCGTCGCGGGCGACGACGGGCACCACCGCGGGCGCGTCGCCGGTGAGCGTCACGAGCGGGGTGGGCTCGGCCGCCCGCGCCGGGGCGGCCGGTGCCGGGACGATGCCCTCGGCCGCGTAGGGGCGGCGGGCGACGTCGCGCACACCCTCCTCGTCGGCGATGCGGCGGGTCACCTCGCCGAGCACCTGGGACAGGGGGACGTCGAGGGCGGTGCAGATCGAGGCCAGCAGCTCGCTGGAGGCCTCCTTCTGACCGCGCTCGACCTCGCTGAGGTACCCCAGCGAGACGCGGGCGGTCGACGACACCTCGCGGAGGGTCCGGTGCTGGCCACGGCGTTCGTCGCGCAGCACGTCACCGATGGTCCGGCGGAGCACGACCATGCGACGGCCTCCCTCGGGGAGTCGAGGCGGCAGCCCACGCAACGTCGGACGGGCGTTCGGCGCTGCGCCGTGGCTGCCAGTAGTGGAACCACCACCGTACCCCGGCCGGGGCATCGGAGGCGTGGTGGGAGCAGGGTTGCGCACGACAGGCTCAACTCCCCGCAGGGCCGCCGTGTTCCGCGACGTGCTCGGGGGCGAGCTGGGTGACGAGGGCGGCGAGCTCGGCGATCGCCGCGTCGACGGCCGCGGCCCGCACCTGCGCCCGCTCCCCCGCCAGCGCCAGCCGGACGTGGCGGGCACCGCCGTCCAGCCGGTCGGCCGCCACCCCGACGAAGACCGTGCCGGGCGGGCAGCCGTCGGCGGGACCGGGACCGGCGACCCCCGTGGTGGAGACCCCCACGTCGGCGCCGAGGCGCTCGCGCACACCGCGGGCCATCTGCTCGGCGACGAGCCCGTCGACCGGGCCGGTGCGCGCCAGCCGGCCGGCGTCCACGCCGAGCACCGACGCCTTCAGCTCGGTGGCGTAGGCGACGACGCCACCGCGCACGACGGCCGAGGCGCCCGGCACGTCGACCAGCCGCGCGCACACCAGGCCGCCGGTCAGCGACTCCGCGGTGGCCACCGTCAGGGCGGCCGCGCGCAGCGCCGCGACGAGCTCCGGGGCGCCGGCGGGGCTCACGCGACCGGCCGCAGCAGCCGGTAGCCGGTCACGACGTAGGCCCACGCGCTCCACAGCGTCAGCACGACCGCGACACCCATGACGGCCAGGCAGAGCGGGTCCAGCGCCGCCGGCAGCGGCAGCACGAACAGGCCGACCGCGACGGTCTGCACGACGGTCTTGACCTTGCCGCCCTTGGCGGCGGGGATGACGCCGCGGCGGATGACGACGAAGCGCAGCAGCGTGACGGCCAGCTCGCGGGCCAGGATCACCACGGTCATCCACCACCACAGCCGCCCCTGCAGCGAGAGCACCACGAGACCGGCGCCGATGAGGGCCTTGTCGGCGATGGGGTCGGCGATCTTGCCGAAGTCGCTGACGACCTGCCAGCGGCGGGCCAGGTGCCCGTCGTAGCGGTCGGTGATGCTGGCGGCGACGAAGACCGCACTGGCGGCGGTGCGCCAGCGCCAGTCCGTGCCGCCGTCCTCGGCCAGGAACCACACGAAGACGGGGACGAAGAGCAGGCGCAGGACGGTCAGCGCGTTCGGCAGGTGCAGCCGGTGCGCGGTGCGCCACTCGAACCCGGTGCGGGTGCTCACGGGCGCTCCAGCGGCTGCGCGAGCAGGTCGGCGCCCGACACGCCGGTCACCCGGGCGGCGACGAGGTCCCCCACGGCCACGGCCGCCCCCGGGGGCAGGTCCAGCTCGGTCTCGCCGTCCACGTCGGGCCCCTGGTGGGCGGCGCGGCCCACGACGTGCCGGTCGCCGTCCTCGTCGACCACGGACTCCACGAGGACCTCGACGACCTCGCCGAGGCGCTCCTCGGCGCGCTGCGCCACGAGCTCCTCCACGAGGCGGCTGACGCGGTCGGCGCGGGCGGCCACGACGTCCGCGGGCAGCTGCCCGTCGAGGCCGGCGGCCTCGGTGCCGTCCTCGTCGGAGTAGCCGAAGACGCCGACGACGTCCAGGCGGGCGCGCTCGAGGAAGGAGCACAGCTCCTCGACGTCGTCCTCGGTCTCGCCAGGGAAGCCGACGATGACGTTGGAGCGGATCCCGGCCAGGGGCGCGCGCCGGCGCACCTGCTCCAGCAGCGCCAGGAAGGGCTCGCTGCCGCCGAAGCGGCGCATGCGCCGCAGCACGGCCGGGGCGGAGTGCTGGAAGGACAGGTCGAAGTAGGGCACGACGCCGGGCGTGGCGGTCAGGGCGTCCAGCAGCCCGGGCCGGACCTCGGCGGGCTGCAGGTAGGACACCCGCACGCGCTCGATGCCGTCGACGGCGGCCACCCGCGGCAGCAGGGCCTCCAGGGCGCGCAGGTCGCCGAGGTCCTTGCCGTAGGAGGTGGTGTTCTCGCTGACGAGGAAGACCTCCTTGACGCCCTGCTCGGCCAGCCAGCGGGTCTCGGCCAGCACCTCGTCGGCGGGCCGGGAGACGAAGGAGCCGCGGAAGGCGGGGATGGCGCAGAAGGAGCAGCGGCGGTCGCACCCGGCGGCGATCTTGACCGGCGCCCACGGCCCGGAGCCCAGGCGGCGGCGCACCACGCGGGGACCGCTGGCGGGGGCGAGCCCCTCGGGCAGGTCGCTCAGCTGCACGGGCGCGCGGGCGGCGGCGGCCGCCTGCCGCTCGGCCGGGGCCAGCGGCAGCAGGGAGCGGCGGTCGCGGGGCACGTGGGGCGCGGGCGCCTCGCCGTGCAGGATCGCGTCCAGGTGGCCGGCGAGGTCGGCGTAGGAGTCGAAGCCGAGGACGGCGTCGGCCTCGGGCAGCGACTCGGCGAGGTCCTTGCCGTAGCGCTCGGCGAGGCAGCCGACGGCCACGACGGCGCCGGTGCGGCCGGCGTCCTTGAGGTCGGCGGCGGCCAGGACGGTGTCGATGGAGTCCTTCTTGGCCTGCTCGACGAAGCCGCAGGTGTTGACGACCGCGACGTCCGCGCCGTCGGCGTCGTCGACGAGGGTCCACCCGGCGTCCGCGAGCCGGCCCGCGAGCTCCTCGGAGTCGACGTCGTTGCGTGCGCAGCCGAGGGTCACGAGCGCGACGGACCGCTGCGGGGTGGGAGTGGTGGACACGTCGTTCAGGGTACGCACCGCGCGGGGTGCGGGCGTCCGAGCCGCTCCCGCGCCGGTGGCGTCAGCCGGTGCGCACCCGCTGGACCTGCGGCACCGGCACGCGGCTGACCTCGCCCACCTCGGGCGCCAGCGCGTGCGGGGCCTCCGGGGACCCCGGTGGACCCGGCGAGCCGGGCGTGGTGCCCGCGGCAGCGTCGGCCACCGGGTGCTCCACGGGACCGGAGTCGTCCAGCAGCGCGCGCATGGGGCGGGTGGGGCGGAACCAGCCGCCGTCGGGCGGCAGCGCGGTGAGCCGGGTGCGCCCCAGGGAGACCTGGAAGGCGCCGGGGACGTCCTCCAGGTCGACGAACTCGATGAGCGGGGACTCCTGCGCGTAGCCGGCGACCTCGGCGAAGGAGAGCACGACGACCCGCACGCCCGCGCGGTGCAGCTCCTCCAGCGGTTGCAGGAAGTTGCGGCCGTCCCCGCTGGCGACGACGAGGCGCCGCAGCCGGTGGCTGGCCCGGCGGGCGGCGATGTGGCGCAGCATGGCGTCGTCGACGTCGTCCTCGGGCTGCACCTTGGGCCGGGCGAAGACGGCGTAGCCGAAGCTGCGCAGCGCCTCGATCCAGCCGCGCAGCGACACCGCGCTCGTGGGGTGCACGTTGGTGAACACGCAGCCCTCGACCTCGTGGTCGGCGGCCTCGGACAGGAACCAGCGCGCGATGGCGTCGAAGCGCGGCCGGTCGGAGGAGGCCGGGCGCGAGCCGAGGATCGACGACAGGGTCATGTCGATGTTGGGCGCGTCCCAGACCAGCAGGTCGAGGTCCTTGCGCTCCGTGACCGGCACGGGCTGTTCCCGCCGGGCCGGGTCGTGGGGGCGGGGCGAGTCCATGCGTTCAAATTACACGGAGAGTCACCATTTTGCGACGCTCTGTTTGCAATGCGTGACGTGTCGCTCAGCGGCGGTCGAGGAGCTCCCAGGCGTCCTCGTCCCCGCCGGCCGACTCCACGACCTCGACCTCGTCACCGCCCGCGGGTTCCAGCGCCCGCGGCGGCTCCTCGCCGCGCATGAGCGCCAGCGTGCCGGGCAGGTCCTCGGGGCGCACGAGCACGTCGCGGGCCTTGGAGCCCTCGCTGGGGCCGACGACCCCGCGCGACTCCAGCAGGTCCATCAGACGGCCGGCCTTGGCGAAGCCGACGCGCAGCTTGCGCTGCAGCATCGACGTCGAGCCGAACTGGGTGGTCACCACCAGCTCGGCCGCCTGCAGCAGCACCTCCAGGTCGTCGCCGATCTCCTCGTCGACCTGCTTCTTCTGCGCCGTCGCCACGACGTCGTCGCGGTAGGTCGGCTGCAGCTGCGACTTCACGTGCGAGACGACGGCCTCGATCTCGCTCTCGGTGACCCAGGCCCCCTGCACGCGCATCGGCTTGGAGGAGCCCATCGGCAGGAAGAGCGCGTCACCCTGCCCGACGAGCTTCTCCGCCCCCGGCTGGTCCAGCACGACGCGCGAGTCGGCCAGCGAGCTCGTCGCGAACGCCAGCCGGCTGGGGACGTTGGCCTTGATGAGACCGGTGACCACGTCCACGCTCGGGCGCTGGGTCGCCAGCACCAGGTGGATGCCGGCCGCGCGCGCCAGCTGCGTGATGCGCTGGATGGAGGCCTCCACGTCGCGCGGGGCGACCATCATGAGGTCGGCGAGCTCGTCGACGATCACCAGCAGGTACGGGTAGGGGTGCAGCACCCGCTGGGAGCCCTCCGGCGGGGTGACCCGGCCGGCCTTGACGGCCTTGTTGAAGTCGTCGATGTGCTTGAACCCGAAGGCCGCGAGGTCGTCGTAGCGCACGTCCATCTCGCGCACGACCCAGTCCAGCGCCTCGGCGGCCTTCTTCGGGTTGGTGATGATCGGCGTGATCAGGTGCGGGATGCCCTCGTAGATCGTCAGCTCGACGCGCTTGGGGTCCACGAGCACCATCCGGACCTCGTCGGGCGTGGCCCGCATGAGGATCGAGGTGATCATCGAGTTGACGAAGCTCGACTTGCCGGCGCCGGTGGCGCCCGCCACGAGCAGGTGCGGCATCTTCGCCAGGTTGGCGATGACGTACCCGCCCTCGACGTCCTTGCCGACGCCCATGACCATCGGGTGCTCGGTGCGGGTGGCGACGGCGCTGCGCAGCACGTCGCCGAGCGAGACGGTCTCGCGGTCGGTGTTCGGGATCTCGATGCCGATGGCCGACTTGCCCGGGATCGGCGACAGGATCCGCACGTCCGCGCTGGCGACCGCGTAGGCGATGTTCTTCGACAGCTGCGTGACCCGCTCGACCTTCGTGCCGGGCCCGAGCTCCACCTCGTAGCGGGTGACCGTCGGGCCGCGGGAGAAGCCGGTGACGCGCGCGTCGATGTCGAACTGCTCCAGCACGCCCGACAGGGCCTCCACGACGCGGTCGTTGGCCGCGCTGCGCTCCTTCGGCGGCGTGCCGGGCGTCAGCGCCGCCGGCTCGGGCAGCGTGTAGGTGACGTCGCCGGCCAGCGCCAGCTGCTCGATGCGCGGCGGCACCGGGGTGTGCGCCGGGGCAGGCAGGTCCTTGGGCGCGCTCGCCGGCACGCGAGCGGCGTCGACGACGGGACGCGCGGGCGCGGGAGCGTCCTCGGCCTCCTCGCGCACGGGGGCCTGCTCGGCGGCCACCGGGCGCCGCTCGCCCGGGCGGGGCCGGCGGCCGGCGCCGGCCGGGGCGGCCTGCGCGGCCCGCTCCTCGGCGTCGCTGAGCACGGGCGTCTCGAAGGCCTCGTCGCCGGCGCGCGCGGCGGCCTCGGCCTCGGCGAGCTCCCTGCGGCGCCGGCGCGCGGACCTGCCGGCGCTCTCCTCGGCGGGCTCCTCCCCGGCCGGGGCCGCCTCCAGCGCGGCGCGGCGCTGGCGGGCGAGGGCCTTGGCGGGCAGGTCGCGGGGCGCCTGCGGCTCGGGGCGGTGCGGGTGGTGGGTGAGGCGCTCGTAGCCCTCCCGCAGCCGCGCGGGGATGGCGTGCACGGGGGTCGCGGTGAGCACCAGGACGCCGAAGAACCCCAGCAGCACGAGGATCGGCACCATGACCCACGGCGTGAGCGCGGTGGTCAGGGGGCCGGCGACGAGGAAGCCGACCATGCCGCCGGCGTCGGTGACGACGCTGGCGCCCTCCGGCCCGGTGGGTGCGGGGGCGCCGCTGGCCAGGTGCACCAGGCCGGCGGCGGACAGCGTCAGGGCCATCGCGCCGACGACCGCCCGGGTGGTGGTCTGGGTGTGGTCGGGGTGGCGCAGCAGGTGCACCGCCAGGCCGACGAGGACGAGGGGCAGCGCCAGGGCGACCTCGCCGAACGTGCCGGCGGCCACGGTGTGGACCACGGCCCCCGCCCGGCCGGGCAACCCCCACCACTCGCGCGCGGCGACGACGATGGCCAGGGCCAGCAGGGCGAACCCGGCGCCGTCGCGGCGCAGCTCGGGGTCGAGGTCGCGGGCACCGGTGCCGACGCGGCGGGCGGCGCCGCCGACGAGGTGCGCGCACCCCATCCAGACCGCGGAGACGGCGCGCACCGGCCACGACGGGCCGCTGGGGGCGGGGCGCTTGGCGGGTGCGCGCTTGGCGCCGCCGGTGGACCGGCCGCCACCGCGGGCGCCGGACGAGCGCGCGGGTGCCTTCGACCCGCTGCGGGCCCCGGACGTCGCCACCTTCGCGGCTCCTCCCCTGCTGGACGTGCCTGCCGACCTGGAGCCGGTCGTGCGTGCGTTCGTCCGGGTGGCCATGCGGTCACCGTACCGACCGCGCTCGCACGGGCACGATCGCGGACACGACTGCTCCGGCCGGGCGCGCGCCCGGCCGTCGACCAGCGTGCCCCGGCGGCGCGGCGCGCACCGGCAGGACACGCCGAGGCCGGGGCCCGTCGGCGCCGGCGGCGGCCGCAGCGGACACACTGGCGCCGTGAGCGCCCTCGACGCGTCGGCGCGCCGGCGGACCACGAGCACCCGCATCGCCGGTGTCGACCTGGCCCGCGCCGCGGCCATCGCGGGGATGATGGCCGTCCACGTCCTGCCCCCGGGGGCGGCGGGGGCCGCCGGCACGCTGTACGAGGTCGCCCACGGGCGCGCCTCGGGGCTGTTCGCCGTCCTGGCGGGGCTCTCGCTGGGGCTGACGACCCGCTCGGCGGGCGGCTCCGCGCGGGCGCGGGCCGGGGCGCGCCTGGAGGTGGTGGTGCGCGGGGCGCTCGTCGCCGTGCTGGGGCTGGCGCTGGTGAGCGCCGGCAGCCGGATCGCGGTCATCCTGCCGTACTACGGGCTCGCCTTCGTGGCCGTGCTGCCGTTCCTGTGGTGGCCGGCGCGCCGGCTGGCGGTGGTCGCGGTCGGCTGGCTGCTGCTGGCCCCGGTGGCCTCCTACGCGCTGCGCGCCGTCCACGCGCTGCCCGCGCGCACCGAGCAGCCGGTGCTGACGGACCTGCCCCGGCCCGGGGAGCTGCTGCAGACGCTGCTGCTGACCGGCTACTACCCCGTGCTGGGCTGGACCGGCTACCTGCTGCTGGGCCTGGCCGTCTCGCGGCTGGACCTGCGGGCACCGCGCCAGGCGGTGCAGGTCGCCGGTGCGGGGGCGCTGCTGGCCGGTGCGGCGTGGATCGCCAGCGGCCTGCTGCTGGGGCCGGCGGGCGGCGGCGCCCGCCTGCGGGCGCTGGCCGGGCCGTCCGCCCTGCAGCTGCAGGAGTTCTACGGCACCGTCCCGACGACGTCGCGGTGGTGGCTGGCGGTGGTGGCCCCGCACTCGGGCACCCCGCCGGACCTGCTGCACACGGCCGGCACCGCGCTGCTGGTCATCGGCCTGCTGTGCCTGCTGCCGCCGCTGCTGACCCGGTTCCTGCAGCCGCTCAGCGCGTTCGGCGGCATGCCGCTGAGCGTCTACACCGCCCACGTGCTCGCGCTGGCGGCCTACCCGGGGGACACCGCGACGCTGCTGGCCCTGCACGTGCTGGTCGGGATCGTGCTGGCCACCGCGTGGCGGGCGGCCGCGGGCCGCGGGCCGCTGGAGACGCTCGTGGGCACGGCGGCCGGCGGCGCCGGGGCGCTCATCGCCCCGCGTCGGCCGGCGCGGGGCTGACCGGGGCCTGCCGGGGCCGACCGGGCCGGTGCACCCGCACGCGGCGCAGCGCCCCGCGCGACCGTGGTCGCCCGGGGCGCTGCGCCGGTGCCGGCCTGCGCTCAGGCGGCGACGACGACCGGGACGATCATCGGCCGGCGGCGGTGCGTCTGGGAGACCCAGGTGCCCACCGTGCGCCGCACGATCTGCTGCAGCTGGTAGACGTCGACCGCTCCGGTCGTGGCCTCGTTGAGGGCGTTCTCCACCCGCTTCTTCACGCCGGCGAAGCGGTCCTCGCCCTCGCCGATGAAGCCGCGGGCGTTGAACTCGGGCCCGGAGACGACCTTGCCGGTGACGGAGTCGACCGCGACGAAGATGGAGATGAACCCCTCCTCGCCGAGGATGCGGCGGTCCTTGAGGTCGGCCTCGGTGATCTCGCCGACGCTGGAGCCGTCGACGTAGACGTAGCCGACGGGCACGGCGCCGGTGATGCTGGCCTTGCCGTCGACGAGGTCGACGACCACGCCGTCCTCGGCGATGACCACGCGCTCGCGCGGGACGCCCGTCTTCACCGCCAGGTCGCCGTTGGCGATGAGGTGGCGGTACTCCCCGTGCACCGGCATGACGTTGCGGGGCTTGAGGATGTTGTAGCAGTAGAGCAGCTCCCCGGCGCTGGCGTGGCCGGAGACGTGGATCTTCGCGCTCTGCTGGTGCACGACCGTCGCGCCCAGGCGCACGAGGCCGTTGACCACCCGGAACACCGCGTTCTCGTTGCCGGGGATGAGCGAGCTGGCGAGGATGACGGTGTCGCCGCTGTCGATGGCGATGCGGTGGTCGCGGTTGGCCATCCGGCTCAGCGCCGCCATCGGCTCGCCCTGCGAGCCGGTGCACATGAGCACGACCCGGTCGTCGGGCAGGTCCTCGACCTGCTTGAGGTCGATGAGGACGTTCTTGGGCACCTGCAGGTAGCCCAGGTCGGCGGCGATGCCCATGTTGCGCACCATCGACCGGCCCACCAGGGCCACCTTGCGCCCGTGGGCGTCGGCGGCGTTGAGGACCTGCTGGACGCGGTGCACGTGGCTGGAGAAGGAGGCCACGATGATGCGCCGCTCGGCGCGGCCGAACAGCTGCTCCAGCACTGGGCCGATCTCGCGCTCGGGCGAGGTGAAGCCGGGGACCTCGGCGTTGGTGGAGTCGACGCAGAACAGGTCCACGCCCTCGTCGCCCAGGCGCGCGAAGGCGTTGAGGTCGGTGATGCGGTTGTCCAGCGGCAGCTGGTCCATCTTGAAGTCGCCGGTGTGCAGGACGAGCCCGGCGTCGGTGCGGATGGCGACGGCGAGCGCGTCCGGGATCGAGTGGTTCACCGCGACGAACTCGCACTCGAACGGGCCGAGCTGCTCGACCTGGCCCTCGCGCACGCCGAGGGTGTACGGCTTGATGCGGTGCTCCTTGAGCTTGGCCTCGACGAGGGCGAGGGTCAGCTGGGAGCCGAGCAGCGGGATGTCGGGGCGACGGCGCAGCAGGTACGGCACGGCGCCGATGTGGTCCTCGTGGCCGTGCGTGAGCACCAGCGCCACGACGTCGTCGAGGCGGTCGGCGATGGGGCCGAAGTCGGGGAGGATCAGGTCCACCCCCGGCTGGTGCTCCTCGGGGAAGAGCACACCGCAGTCGACGATCAGCAGCTTGCCGCGGTGCTCGAACACCGTCATGTTGCGCCCGACCTCGCCCAGCCCGCCGAGCCCGAAGACGCGCAGGGCGCCGTCGGGCAGCGGGGGCGGGCTGGACAGCTCGGGGTGCGGGTGGCTCATGCGGCTCCTCCTGCGGCCTGGGCGGCCGCGACCGTGGGACGGGGTCCAGCGTGCGTGGGGGTGGCGGGCAGCAGCCCGGCCAGGGCGAGGTCGGCGGCGACGGCGCCGACCTCCTCCTCGGTGGCGGCCAGCAGGGGCGCGCGCACGGAGCGCCCGCCGAGGGCACCGGTGAGCTCCAGCGCGGCCTTGACGGCCACGACGCCCTGCGTGCGGGTCATGATCCCGCGCACCGCGGGCAGCAGGCGGGTGTGCACCTCGCGGGCGGTGGCCAGGTCGCCGGCGTCGACGGCGGCCACCATGCGGGCGTACTCGCGCCCCGCGACGTGGCTGACGACCGAGACGATCCCGCTCGCGCCGAGGGTCAGCAGCGGCAGGTTGAGCGCGTCCTCGCCGGAGTACCAGGCCAGGTCGGTGCGGGCCAGGACCCACGAGGTGGCGTACAGGTCGCCCTTGGCGTCCTTGACCGCCACGACGCGCTCGTGCTCGGCGACGCGCACGAGGGTCTCGACCTCGACGGGCACGCCCGAGCGGCCGGGGATGTCGTAGAGCATCACCGGCAGCGCGGTGGCGTCGGCGACCGTGCGGAAGTGGTGCAGCAGCGCGGCCTGCGGGGGCTTGCTGTAGTACGGCGTGACGACCAGCAGCCCGTGGGCGCCGGCCTTCTCGGCCGCGCGGGCGAGCTCGACGGTGTGCGCGGTGTCGTTGGTGCCCACGCCCGCGACGACGTGCGCGCGCTCGCCGACGGCCTCGAGCACCGCGCGCAGCAGCCGGTCCTTCTCCTCGTCGGAGGTGGTCGGCGACTCGCCGGTGGTCCCGCTCACGACGAGCCCGTCGTGGCCCTCGCCGACCAGGCGCTCGGCCAGGGCGGCGGCGGCGTCGAGGTCGAGGGTCCCCGCGGGGTCGAAGGGGGTGACCATCGCGGACAGCACCGTCCCGAAGGGGCGTGGTGGCTGCGCGGCGGTGGCGGTGGGCATGGAGCGAGGTTACCGCCGCGCGCACCCCGCTCGACGGCGCACGGGTGGCGCGGGGTGGCGCGGGGTGGCGCGGACGTGACGGGACCCGGTCGCTGCCCGCTCGGGGGTCCGGGCAGCGACCGGGTCCCGGGGAGTCCATCGCCCGCACCCCGCGCGGCGTTACACGCGACCGGCGCGGCGTGGCGCCCCCCGCGCGCTCACGCCTCGTGCGGGGCCCGCTCCAGGACCTCCACCCGCACGCCGCCGGCGACCGGGCTCATCCGCACCTGCGACAGCAGCGCCACGACGGCGTCGGCCTCGAGCGGACCCTCGGGGTGGGTGGTGCGCACGGCCAGGGTCGCGCAGCCCGCGGCGCGGGCGGCGGCCAGGCCGGCGGGGGCGTCCTCGACGACGAGGCAGTCGGCGGGGTCGACGCCCAGGCGCCGCGCGCCGAGCAGGAAGCACTCGGGGTCCGGCTTGCCGCGGCTGACGTCGTCGAAGGTCACCAGCCGCGGCGGCGTCGGCAGGCCCGCGGCGCCCATGCGGGCGGCCGCCAGCGGCGCCGAGCAGGAGGTGACGACGGCCCAGCGGTCGGCGGGCAGGCCCGCCAGCAGGTCCGGCACCCCCGGCAGCTGCACGATGTCGTCGACGTCGGCGACCTCCAGCTCGGCGATGCGGGCGGCGGCCTGCTCGGCGCGCTCGGCGCCGACGAGGTCGGCGGCGATCTCGGGGGCGGGCCGCCCGTGCCCGGCGGCCGCCGCGAGCTGCTCGCCGGTGACGCCGTGCTCGACCGCCCAGGTGGTCCAGCAGCGCGCGATGGCCGCCGTGGAGTCGACGAGGGTGCCGTCCATGTCGAAGAGGACGGCGGCGTACACGGCGCTGGACTGCTCCCGGAGGGTCACCCGGGCACCCTACGAGCACCGTCCGTGCCAGGCTGGCCCCGCACCGGTCGGGGGGCCGGGACGATCCGCGGAGGGGGACCATGGCGCAGCTGCGCACGTCGATCGCGACGGTCAGCCTGGCCGGCACGCTGCCGGAGAAGCTGCGGGCGGCCGCGGCGGCGGGCTTCGACGCGGTGGAGGTCTTCGAGCCCGACCTGCTCTCGTGCCCGCTGACCCCGGCGCAGGTGCGCGAGCTGGCCGCCGAGCGCGGGTTGGGGATCTCGCTGTTCCAGCCGTTCCGCGACCCCGACGACGTCGACCCCGCCGCCGTGCGCCGCACGGTGCACCGCCTGCACCGCAAGTGCGAGGTCGCCCGCGAGCTGGGCACCGACCTGCTGCTGGTGTGCTCCTCGGTGCACCCGGGGGCCGTGCGCGAGGACGGCCGCCTCGCCGAGCAGCTGCGGGCGCTGGCCGAGGTCGCCGCCGGGCACGGGGTGCGGCTGGCCTACGAGGCGCTCGCGTGGGGGGCGCACGTGCGCGACTACCGCCACGCGGCGCGCGTGGTGGCGGCCGCGGACCACCCCGCGCTGGGCAACGGCGTGGACTCCTTCCACGTGCTCTCCCGCGGTGACGACCCGGCGGACATCGCCCGGATCGGCGCGGACAAGCTGTTCTTCTACCAGGTGGCCGACGCGCCGCGGCTGCCGATGGACGTCCTGCCGCTGAGCCGGCACCACCGCTGCTTCCCCGGCCAGGGGGGTTTCGACCTGGCGGGCTTCCACCGCGCCGTCCTGGCCAGCGGGTACTCCGGCCCGGTGTCGCTGGAGGTGTTCAACGACCTGTTCCGCCAGTCCGACCCGGCGGCGACGGCCGTGGACGGGATGCGCTCGCTGCGCCACCTGGCCGAGCTCACCTCCCCCGACGCGCTGCCGGCCGCGCCCCGCCCCGGCGGCTGGGCGTTCGCGGAGGTGTCGGCGGCGCCGGGGCCCGCCCGCGACGTCGAACGGCTGCTGGGGGCGCTGGGGTTCACCCGCACCGGGGTCCACCGGCGCGGGGACGTCGACCTGTGGAGCGGCGGCGGGGCGCGCATCGTGCTGAACCGCCGGCGCCCGGACGTGCGGGCGCAGCTGTCCTCGCTGGGGCTACGCACGCCGGCCCCGCACGCGCTGGCAGAGCGGGCGCGCGAACTGCTCGCCCCGCTGGTGCACCGGCCCGTCGGCCCGGGCGAGGCCGACATCCCCTCGCTCGTGGCGCCGGACGGCACCTGGGTGCAGTTCTGCGAGGACACCCCCACCGGCGGCTGGCTGGACGACTTCGTCGCGGTGGCGGACGAGCGGCCCGCGGCGCGGGGCGGCGCGGTGGTGGAGATCGACCACGTGGCGCTCCCCCAGCCGTTCGCGGGGTTCGACACCGCCTCGCTGTTCCTCACCGCGGTGCTCGGCCTGCGCGCGCACGAGGTCGCCGAGGTGGCGGCGCCGGACGGCCTGGTGCGCAGCCGCGCGCACACCAGCGAGGACTCCTCCATCCGGATCGCGCTGAACGTCGGGCCGACCGCCGCGCAGCTGCGGGGACGGCCGCTGGCCTCCGGGCACGTCGCCTTCCGCACCGAGGACGCCGTCGGCGCGGCGCGGGCCTTCCGCCGCGCCGGCGGGCAGCCGCTGGCGGTCCCCGCGAACTACTACGCCGACCTGGAGGCCCGCTACGGCCTCGACCGGGAGCTCCTCGCGACGCTGGCCGAGCTCGGCCTGCTCTACGACCGCGACGAGCACGGCGAGCTGCTGCACTTCTTCACCCGCTCGGTGAGCCGGGAGTTCTTCGTCGAGGTCCTCGAACGGCGCGGGGGCTACCGGGGTTTCGGCGCCGCGAACACCCCGGTCCGGCTGGCGGCGCAGCGCCGGGCACCCGGTGCGGAGGCGGAAGCGCTGCCGCGCAACGGGTGAGGTGCGCCTGGCCCGAGGACGGCCCGCACACCACCGCGGTTCAGGCGAGGGCCGCCCGCAGGCCGAGCTCGGCCAGCAGCCGGTCGGTCGCCTCCTTGGTGCCGGCGTTGATGGCCTCCACGGCCTCGCCGAGGCGGAAGCGGTCGACGCCGAGGCGTTCGGGGCGCTGCCCGGCCGGGGCCTCGACGAGCCCGGCGATCGCGTCGGCGACCTCGCGGGGGTCCGGCGGCACGGGGGCGGCGAAGGCGGAGCCGATGCCGCGCACGACCGCCTGGGCCATCTCGAGGGCCGCGGCGTAGTCGGGGACGACGCCGGTGTCGGCACCCTGCACCTGGGAGGCGGCGAGGTTGGTGGGGAACGCCCCCGGCTGCACGATCGAGACGTCGATGCCCAGCGGACGCAGTTCGTAGCGGTAGGCCTGGGCGAGCGCCTCGACGCCGAACTTGCTGGCGGAGTAGGCGCCCATGGCGGGCAGCGCGAGCCGCCCGGCGCCGCTGGAGAGGAACACCAGCAGCCCGCTGCGCCGGCTGCGCAGGTGCGGGAGCACGGCGCGCGCGACGCGCTGCGGCCCGACGACGTTGGTGTCCAGCAGGTCCAGCAGCTGGCCGCTCGTCACGCTCTCGCCGACCCCGGTGAGGGCGTAGGCGGCGTTGTTGACGACGGCGTCCAGGTGGCCCACCCGCTCCAGGGCCGCTGCGACACCGGCGTCGACGGAGGCGTCGGAGCGCACGTCGAGGCCGACGACGACGACGCGGCCGGGGCCCGGGGTCGCGGTGAGCTCGGCCGCGGCGGGCCGGTCCCTGCCCTGCGGGTCGCGCAGGGTGGCGACGACGGTGTGGCCGCGCTCGGCCAGCACCTGCGCGGTGCGGCGGCCCAGGCCGCTCGAGGTTCCGGTCACCAGGACGGTGCTGGTCATGCGTCCTCCTTCGGGAGCTTTTCGGTCAACAGATGTATACCCAAGTCGGCGCCTCTCGGTCAACACCTGTGTACCGAAGGGGCGGGCTCCGTATGCTCCGTGCCATGACCTCCAGCGGCACCCCTGCCGGGCGGCGCGAGCGCGCCGCCGCGACCAGGGCGGCGATCCTGTCCGCGGCCCGCGAGGCGTTCTCCGAGCGCAGCTACGACGACGTCGGCCTGCGCGAGGTCGCCGGCCGGGCCGGGGTGACCGCCGCGATGGTCAACCGCTACTTCGGCACCAAGCAGGAGCTGTTCCGCGAGGCCGTCGGCACCGAGGACCCCACCCCGCCGCAGCTGAGCAGCACCCCCCGCGAGGAGTTCGGGCGCGAGCTCGCGGCGCTGCTGGTGCGCGGCGGGCACGCTCCCCGGCCCGGCGGCCCGGACGCGGCGCCCCACGACCCGCTGGTGCTGCTGCTGCGCTCGGCCGGCTCCGCCACCGCCCGCCCCGTCCTGCGCGAGTACGTCGAGCGCAGCGTCGTCCCGCCGCTGACCGCCTGCTTCGGCGCCGACGACGACGCCGCGCGGGAGCGGGCCGTGCTCGTGCTGGCGCTGCTGCTGGGGACCGACGTGCTGGGCCGCATGCTCGGCGTGGCGCCCCTGGACCCCGCGAGCGCCGCGGGCTCCCCCGCGCTCGAGCGCGTGCTGGCCGGGGTGCTGCAGGCCGCCGCCGACTCCTGAGGCGGTGCCTCAGGGCAGCAGGACGATCCGGCCCTGGGCGTGCGGGCGCTCGGCCATCGCGAAGGCGTCCTGCACCCGCTCCAGCGGGAACGTGCCCGCGATCGGCACGTGCAGGCGCCCGTCGGCGACGAGGCCGGCGAGCTCGGCGAGGACGTCGGAGCGGTCCTCGGGCGCGCAGCGCGCGGGCCGGCCGAACTCCAGGTCCGCCTCCCAGCCCACGGTGGCCGCGCACCGGGACTCCTCGGCCCCCAGCGCCGCGGCCAGCGGCTCGACCTCGGTGCCGGTGGTGTCCACGACGACGTCGACGCGGGCGGCGCGGCGGCGCACCGCCGCGGCGAGGTCGGCCAGCGGCGCCGCCGCGACGGCGTCCGCGCCGTGGGCGTGCAGCCAGTCGTGGTGGGCCGGGTCGGCGACGCCGATCACCTCGGCCCCGCACAACCGCGCCAGCTGCACCACGAGGGTGCCGACGTCGGAGCTGGCGCCGAGCACCACGACGACGTCGCCGTCGGCGACCCGCACGGCCTCCACGCACGCGTAGGCGGTGAGCCCGGCCACGGCCAGGGCGCCCGCGACCTCCCAGCTCAGCCCGGCCGGCTTGGCGACGACGGCCTCCTCGGTCACGACGACGCTCTCCGCGTGCCCGGCACCCTGCTGGCTCCAGCCGAGGACCTCCTCGCCCACGGCCACGCGCTGCACACCGGGGCCGACGGCGGTGACCACACCGGCGAACTCGGCGCCCGTGCTCGCCGGGAAGGCCATCGGGTACAGCTGCGCGAGGGCCCCCTCGCGGGCCGCGGACTCCCCGGCGGTGATGCCGCTGGCGCGGACCGTCACGCGCACCTCGCCGGCGCCGGGGTCGCGCTGGGGCACGTCGACGACGTGCAGCACGTCCGGTCCGCCCCAGCGGTCGAAGCGCACCAGTCTGCCCACCCGAGCCTCCCGATCCCCGCTCGTCGTCCGCCGTGTGGGGCGCAGCCTGTCCTGGATGGGCGCCGCGGGCAAGCCCGGGCGCGGGCGGCACCCTCAGCCGGGCTCGCGCAGGTGGGCGGTGAGCAGGTCCGCGCACGCCGCGATCGCGCCCCGGTGCACGACCTCGTAGCCGTGGGTGCTCAGCGTGGGCAGGCACAGCAGCCCGGCACGGGCGGTCTGCCCGGACGCCTTGGCGTTGGAGGCGTCGGACTCGAAGCTGCTGAAGACCGCGGGCGTCGGGGGCGTGCCCAGCCGCCGCCCGAGGGCGAGCAGGCGGTCGGCCAGGGCCGCGTCGTAGACGACGGCCGCATCGCGGTAGGCGACGATCGGCGCGGGCCCGACGGTGGTGGCGTACTCCGGTTCGGCCGGCCCGACCTCCAGGGAGATCGTCGTCTCCGCCGGCAGCGTCCGGGCCGCGTAGGCGGCGCCGATGCCGCCCATCTCCTCGGTGCTGCTGAACAGCAGGTGCACGTCGCCCGCCGGGCGCGGGCCGGCGGCCAGCTCCCGCGCCGTGCGCAGCAGGGCCGCCACGGCCGCGCGGTCGTCGAGGAAGTAGCAGCCCAGGTGCTCGCCGAACTCCACGAGGGTGCGCTTGCTGCGGTGCACGCACACCCGCGTGCCCGCGTGCACGCCGGCCTCGGCCAGCTGCTCGGGCGAGCAGCCGGTGAAGACGGAGACGTGGTCCCAGTCCAGCGCCCGGTCCCCGCCGTCGGGCTTGGTCTCCCAGATGCGCGCGCTCTCCCGCGTCGTGTGCTCCGAACCGAGCGCCAGCACCGCGGTCAGCTCCCGGTGGTCGCCGAGCACGGCGACCGGCCCGAGGCCGAAGTTGCCCGGGTACATGGTGCCCAGCTGCTCCACGTGCAGGCGGCCGTCCGGTTCCACCCGCTTGACGATCATGGACAGCTCGTCGAGGTGCGCGGTCACCGTGGTGGCCGGCGCCCGCCCCGCGCCGTCGACGCGGGCGACGAGGTTGCCGGCGGGGTCGGTCCACAGCGCGTCCACCACGCCCTCGAGCTCGCGGGCGCACACGGCCCGCACGGCCTCCTCCCGCCCGCACGGGCCGTAGGTGGCCAGCAGCTCCTGCAGCAGTCCCACGTCCAGCGGGGAGTCGCGCGCGGTGTCCACGCCCCACACCCACCGCGTGCGGGTCCGCCCCGCTCCCCCGAGACTCGGGGCGACCCCGACCGCGCTCCGGGACGCGACCGCCACGAGGAGGCACCGCCGTGCAGATCGGCTACAAGCTCGCCACCGAGGCCTTCGGGCCCAAGGAGATCATCCGGCAGGCCGTCGCGGCCGAGGAGGCCGGCTACGACTTCGTCGAGATGAGCGACCACTTCCACCCCTGGCTCGACGTGCAGGGGCACTCGGGGTTCACCTGGAGCCTGCTGGCGGCGATCGCGGCCAAGACCGAGCGGATCGGCCTGGTCACCGGCGTCACGTGCCCGTCGGTGCGCTACCACCCGGCGATCATCGCGCAGGCCGCGGCGACCCTGGCGATCGTCTCCGACGGCCGCTTCACCCTCGGCGTGGGCGCCGGGGAGCGGCTCAACGAGCACGTCGTCGGCCGCGGCTTCCCCGGTGTCGCCGAGCGCCACGAGCGCTTCCGCGAGGCGCTGGAGATCATCCACCTGCTGTGGCAGGGCGGGTACCGCAGCTACGAGGGCAAGCACCTGCGCCTGGAGGACGCCCGGGTGTTCGACCTGCCGGAGCAGCTGCCCGTCGTCGCCGTCGCCGCCAGCGGGAAGGCCTCGGCGAGGATCGCCGCCGAGCTGGGCAGCGGGTTGTTCGCCACCGAGCCCAAGACCGCGATGGTGCAGGCGTGGAAGGGCTTCGGCGGCTCCGGCCCGGCCTACGCGGAGGTGCCGATGGCCTGGGCGCCCGACGAGGGCTCGGCGGTGGAGGCGGTGCTGGAGAAGAGCCGCTGGGCGGTCACCGGCTGGAAGGTGATGTCGGAGCTGCCGAACCCGGCCAACTTCGACGCCGCCACGCGGACGGTGGGCGAGGAGCACGTCAGGGCGCAGTTCGCGGTCGGGCCGGACCTGGCCGCGTACCTGCCCGTCGCCCAGCAGTACGTCGACGCCGGGTTCGACCACCTGGTCACCCAGAACGCCGGTCCCGACCCGGACGGGTTCCTCGACTTCGCCGCCACGCGGCTCATCGCCGCGCTGCGGGAGCTGACGCCCTCGGCGTGAGCGGGACGCCGGCCGCGGGCGGCGGGCGGGTCAGCGCCGACCCGCCCGCCGGCGCAGCCGGGCGGTCACCACGACGAGGTCGAGCAGGGCCAGCACCGCCAGGGCGAGCAGCACCCAGCCCGGGGCGCTCGAGCCGCCGGGCGGCGGGTCCGTGCGCAACCACAGCGCACCCAGCACCGCGCAGACGACGAGGCCGAACGCGGCCAGCACCAGGCGCAGGCGCAGCGGCGAGCGGGCCGTGCGCGGTTCGGTGCCGGTGCGCCCGCGCGGCTGACCGGGTTCCACCCGCAGGCCGTCCTGCTCGGCCGGCCGGCTCGTGCGTCCCCCGCGGGGTCCTCCTGCTGCCATGCCCTGCAGGTACCCGCGCGGGGCCGGGCTCACACCCGGTCCCGGCCCTCCGCGCTCGTCAGCACGGCGGGCCGGCGTCCCCACCGGCGGCGGGGCAGGGCCGGCACGGCGGCGGGGGTCGCGCCGGTGGTCCCGGCGGCCTCGGCGGTGGCCTCGGCGGTGGAGGCGACGCCCGGTCCGGCGGGCGGACCGGTCACCGGCCGCCGCCAGGCGCCGGTGCCCCAGGCCCCGATCCAGACCGACGCCGCGGCGATGACGACGGCGCCCACGAGGTCGAGCAGGTAGTGCCAGCCGAAGTAGATGGTGGCCACCGCGGTCAGGGCGACGAAGCACCACATCGCGACCCGCAGGGGCTTCCACAGGCGCATCGCGTGGGCCACCAGCGCCGCCGTCAGGACGATCGAGACGTGCAGCGAGGCGAACGCCGCGATGCCGTGGATGCGGTCGGTGCCGAAGGGGTCGGCGAGCACGATGACCCGCGAGGTCATCAGGCTCTCCTGCAACGCGGAGACCTCCGTGGCGGGCAGGTCCGCGTAGGCGGCGGGGTCGGCGTAGATGGGACCCAGCGCCGGCAGCAGGTAGTAGGAGGCGGTGCCCAGCGCCCAGTTCAGGCACAGCGCGCTGACGTACCAGTAGCCGCGGCGCGGGTCGCGCGCCCACACCAGGGCGAACACGAGCGAGACGGGCACGAAGAAGAGGAAGAACACGTACACGACGGACAGCAGCTGGGCGGACACCGTCGTGCCCAGCAGCGCGTGCAGCAGCGGTGCCGGCCCGGTCCACGAGCCGGGGAGCAGGGCGTCGTCGAGGCGCATCAGCTCCGCGTCGTACAGCTCCGGGCGCAAGAACGGCAGGTAGCTCTTGAGGTTCCGGTACCCCACGTAGGTGACGTAGAACGTCAGCAGCCCGGCGGCGACGTACGCCAGCCGGGAGGCGGTCAGCCGCTCGCGCACCGCGCCCGCCACGGCCTCCTGCGCCGACCGGCCGGCGGCGCGGGCGGCGCGCGCCCGCAGCACCGCCCGCGGCAGCAGGTCCACGACGAGGAACAGCAGCACGAGAGCGGGCAGGCGCACGTAGCTCGGCCCCAGGAAGCCGTCCGGGTCGCGCAGCCGGATGCCCAGGTGGGCCGAGGCGGCGACGGCCAGGCCGCCGGTGAGCACCGCCACGGCGAGGGACACACCGACGAGGGCCAGCGGCCGCCCCGGGCGCGCGGGAGCCGGCGCGGCGGTGTTCACCGAGCGCTGGTCGTGCTTCAACCTCATGGACACCCCGTGGTGACGTCGATGTGCTAGCCGGGTGTTGGACTCCGGCGCATCGTGCCACGAACCGCACGCGGGGACGAGCCGCGGGCCCCCGACGGCCCGGCGTGTCAGCGGCGCAGCACCCACAGGTGGTAGGCGCAGCCGGTGCCCGCCCCCCGCGCGACGTGCGCGAGGCGGTAGCCGGCCGCCACCGCGCGCTCGTGCACGGCGGCGTCGGTCGGGTAGGCGGCCCGGAACTCCTCCGGCGAGCGGCTGGCGAGCACCAGCACGTCCGGCCGGCGGGCGAGCACCTCCTCGGCCCGCCGCTGCGGCGGCAGCGGCCCGGTCCGCTGCAGCAGCGGGTCGTTGAGCAGGAACATGTCCACGGCCGTGCGCCCGGCCCGCGCGGGGACCAGGCCGGCGTCGGAGACCCCGTACGTCGTGCTCGCCGGCGTGGTCCGCAACCAGGCCGCGGCCTCGGCGCGGGCGCCCGCCTTGCACGCCGTGTAGCGCTGCTGCCAGCGGTCCACGCGCTCGGCGCCGCCGTCCGGCGCCAGCAGCGCGGCGGCCGCCGCCGCGACGGCCAGGACCACCGCGACCGGCTGGCGCGCGCGCCGCGGGGCGAGCCCGGCCAGCCGCACGAGGGCGACCCCGGCCAGCAGCGCCAGCACCGGCCAGGCCGGCAGCAGGAAGCGGCTGAAGGCGTTGGCGCTGTCGAGGGTGCCGATGGAACCCGCGGCGTGCACCAGCGGCGGCACCAGCAGCAGCCGGGCCCGCCCGCGCACCAGGACGGCGCCGAGCACCGCCGGCACCACGACGACGGCGCTCTGGTCGAGGAACTTCTCCAGCACCTCGAACGGCGCCCCCGTCCCCGCCTTGTAGAGCACCGAGTTCGGCAGCAGGTGGCCGTAGACGCCCCAGCGCAGCGCCTCCAGCGCCAGCTGGGCCGCGCACGGCAGGCCCGCCAGCCACAGCAGGCGGCGCAGCGACCCCGGGCGCGGCCTGCGGCGGCGCAGCAGCGCGAGCACCGTGGGCAGCTCGCCGAGGCCGACGACCGCGGCGACGACGAGCAGCCCCTCGGGGCGCCACCACGGCAGCGCGGCGAAGGCGGCCGCCGCCAGCGGCGCCCGGCCGCCGTCGGGACGGGCCAGCTGGAGCGTCCCGGCCGTCAGCAGCGCCGCGACCGGCAGCGTCTCCAGCCCGCCGACGGCCCAGGCCGCGAACGGCGCGCTCGCCGCCGTCAGCAGCGCTCCCGCCGCGGCCGCGCCCCGGCCGACCACGGCGCGCCCGCCCAGGCCCACGAGCAGCACGCACGCCACGCCCCCGGCGACCCCGAGGACCTGCGCCGTGCGCAGCGCGGAACCGCCCAGGGCCACCACCAGCGCCTCCAGCAGCACCAGCAGCGGGTTGCTCGCCCCCTCGACGACCGGGCCGCCGGGGTTCCACACCCAGCCCGCCCCGGCGGCGAGGTTCTCGGCGTAGCGCACGGTGATCCACGAGTCGTCGGTGACGAAGCCGCGCAGCCGCCAGGCCAGCAGCAGGTGCACGAGCACGGCCGCCGCGACGACGGCGCCAGCCCAGCTCACCCGCGGGCGGTGCGCGCGGGCCGCCCGCGCGGCGCTCCCGGCGCGCGGGGTGCTCCCCGGCGCGTCCCCCTCCTCGCGGGCGGGCGCGGCCAGGGGTGCTCGGCGTGCTGGCACGGCGCTCCCTCCTGATCGACGGCGCCGGCGGCGCCGGGCGCCGATGCTGCCACGCGCCCCCGGCACCGGCCACAGCGAGGGACGCGGCCCCCGGACCGGCCGGGGGGGGCAGGTGTGGGCGCGCGCAGCGGCGGGTACGGGAGGTGCATGGTCACCACGGACGAAGTGCTGAGCCGGATCCGCGACGTCACCTACCCCGCGGGCAAGGACGACCTGCTGGCGGCCGCTGAGGCCGCCGGTGCGAGCGAGGAGGTCCTCAAGGCGCTGCGGGCGGTCCCCGTCGAGGACTACGCCAACGCCGCGGAGGTCGCGCGCTCCGTCCCCACCGAGGAGGAGCCGACCGACGCCCGCACCGCCGCCGAGCAGGCCCGCGGGCAGGCGACCTCGCACGTCGCCGCCGGCGAGCGGCCCGTGCCGCCGGACCCGACGGACACCTGAGCGCCGCGGGCGCCGGGGCGGGACCTCCCGGCCCGGCGCCCGTCCGCGCACCGGCGACGGCGGGTCGTCCGGCGGGACCGGCCGGCGGGTCAGCCGGTGGGGTCAGCCGGCGTGCGGCCGCGCGGCCCGCACGTCCTCGCGGATGCTGGCGAGCGTCTCCTCCGGCCACAGCGGCCCGACGCGCTTGAGCTCGGCGAGGCCGGCGGAGCCGAGCGCTGCCGCACCACCGGCGTAGAGGGCGGTCGCGAGGAACGCGGCGGTGGGCGCCGGGAGCACCTTGCCCAGGGTCCGGACGACGAAGGTCGCCGACGTCCCCGCGGCGAGGGCGCCGAGCACGGCGGCACCCCCCAGGAGGGCGGCACCCTTGGACGCCTCCTTCGCCTTGTCGAGCAGTTCCTGCTGCCCCTTGCGCACCTCCGCGCGCACCAGCTGGGCGGTGTCGGAGGTCAGCTCGTCGACGAGCTGACCCGCCGTGCGGTTGGGCTGTTCGGTCATGGTCGTCCCCTCTCAGCGGTCACCCGCCCCCTGCCCCCCGCACGCCCGGCTGAAACACCGGCCGGGGCACCGGCCCGGCGTGCGCGGGCGCCCGCGGCGGGGAAGCATGGCGGCACCGGACCCGGCGCGCACCGCGCCGGCGCGGTGCCCGGAGCAGGAGGTGGCGAGGTGGCCCAGGACGACGACCCCCGGACGAGCCCCCGGACGGCGGGACGCGCGCGGCGGACCCGTCGCACCGCGGTCGCGGGCATCGCGCTCGTGCCGCTGCTCGCGGTGGGCGGCTGCACCGGCGGCGGGGGGGCGTCGGCGCCCGCGGCGGTCAGCGGGCCGGCCGGGCAGGAGGCGGGCACCGCGACGGCCTCGTCGCAGGAGACCGCCGCGAGCGCCGGGTCGCAGGCGGAGACGCTGGAGGACTCCTACCAGCGGGTCATCCGCCAGGTGCTGCCCTCGGTGGTGGAGATCCGCACCGGCAGCGGCCTGGGCAGCGGCGTCGTCCTCGACGACGCCGGCAACATCGTCACCAACGCCCACGTGGTGGGCACCGCGACGAGCTTCCAGGTGCAGTTCGCCAACTCCCCCACCTCCTACCCGGCCACCCTCGTCGGGACCTACCCCGCCAACGACCTCGCGGTCGTGCGGGTCCAGGGGGCGCCCGACCTGCAGCCGGCGACGTTCGGCGACTCCGACGAGGTCGAGGTCGGTTCCCTGGTCCTGGCGATGGGCAACCCGCTGGGGCTGTCCAGCAGCGTGACCAACGGCATCGTCTCGGCCACCGGCCGCACCGTCTCCGAACCGCCCAGCGAGGCCGCACCGGGCGGGGCGACCCTGCCGGGCACCATCCAGACCTCCGCCTCGATCAACCCCGGCAACAGCGGTGGCGCCCTCGTCGACCTCGACGGGGAGGTCATCGGCATCCCGACGCTGGCGGCGATCAGCCCGGAGCAGGGCGGGGCGGCCCCGGGCATCGGCTTCGCCATCCCCTCCAACACCGCCGAGGACATCGCCGGGCAGCTGATCCGCGACGGCCGGGTCACCGACTCCAACCGCGCGGCGCTGGGGGTCTCCGTCACGACGCTGGCCGACCGCTCCGGCCAGCCGGCGGGCGTCGGTGTCGTCTCCGTGGAACCCGGCGGGGCCGCCGAGACCGCGGGGATGCGCGCCGGTGACGTCATCACCGCCGTGGACGAGCAACCCGTGCGCAGCGCCGCGGAGCTCTCGGCGGTGCTCGCCGGGCTGAGCGTCGGCGACGCGGTGCAGGTCACCGCGAGGCGGGGCGGTGACGAGCAGGTGTTCCAGGTGGTGCTCGGGGAGCTGGCGGTCGGCTGACCCACCGGCGCCGGGGCCCGCGGGAGCCGGTTGAACGCGCGAGCACGCCGTGACGGGGGAAGGATCGCACCGGCAGCGCAGGACGAACCGGAGGAGAGTTCAGTGAAGGCCGTCGTCTACCAGGGCCCCAGGGACGTCGTCGTCAAGGAGGTGCCCGACGCCCGCGTCGAGGACCCCACCGACGCCGTCGTCCGCATCACCACCACC
The DNA here is from genome assembly GCF_050871885.1 of Kineococcus aridisoli. NCBI lineage: Bacteria > Bacillati > Actinomycetota > Actinomycetes > Kineosporiales > Kineosporiaceae > Kineococcus > Kineococcus aridisoli. Next base: position 61,041 of record NZ_JBJLSF010000008.1, read on the forward strand.
AACATCTGCGGTTCCGATCTGCACATGTACGAGGGGCGCACCTCCGTGGAGGAGGGCAAGGTCCTCGGGCACGAGAACATGGGGATCGTCGAGGCCGTCGGCGCCGGCGTCCAGCGGGTGAAGGTCGGTGACCGCGTCTCGGTCCCCTTCAACATCGGCTGCGGCTCCTGCCGCAACTGCGTGCACGGCTGGACCTCGTTCTGCCTGCGGATGAACCCCATCGAGGGCATGGACGGCGCCGCCTACGGCTACGCCAACATGGGCCCCTACGACGGCGGGCAGGCGGAGTTCCTGCGGGTTCCGCACGCGGACTTCAACCTGCTGCACCTGCCCGAGGGCAGCGAGCACGAGAACGACTTCACGATGCTCTCCGACATCTTCCCCACCGGCTGGCACGGGGTGGAGCTGTCGGGGATGGTCCCCGGCGACGACGTCGCCGTCTTCGGCGCCGGCCCCGTCGGGCTGATGGCCGCGCACAGCGCGCTGCTCAAGGGCGCGGCGCGGGTGTTCGTCGTCGACAAGGAGAAGGACCGCCTGGCGCTGGCCGAGAGCATCGGCGCGGTCCCCGTGGACTTCTCCACCGCCGACCCGGTCGAGCAGATCACCGAGGCCACGAACGGGCGCGGCGTGGACCGCGGCGTGGAGGCCGTCGGCTACCAGGCGCACGACCCGTCGGGCCAGGAGCACCCGGAACTGGTGCTGGACAACCTCGTGAAGGTGGTGCGCGCCACCGGTGGGATCGGTGTCGTCGGCGTCTACATGCCGCAGGACCCGGGCGCGGCGAGCGAGGGCGCCCAGCAGGGCCGGATCGGCTGGGACTACGGGACGTTCTTCACCAAGGGCCAGTCGATGGGCACCGGCCAGGCGCCGGTGATGCGCTACAACCGCCAACTGCGCGACCTCATCGTCGCCGGCCGCGCGAAGCCGGGTTTCATCGTCTCCCACGAGCTGCCGCTGGAGCAGGCGCCCGAGGGGTACCGGAACTTCGACGACCGCGTCGACGGCTGGACGAAGGTGCTGCTGCACCCCGGCAGCTGAGCCCGGCGCACCCCGCGGGCGTGTCGAGGACGCCCCGTCCCGCGGGGGGCGCGGCCCGGCCGTAGGCTCGGGCGCGTGCTCGGACTACCAGACGGTGTGACGGCCCTGCTCTTCGACCTGGACGGCGTGCTGACGAACACGGCCGCCGTGCACAACGGTGCGTGGACGGCCACGTTCGACGCCTACCTGCGCGAGCGCGCGCAGCGCACCGGCGAGCCGTTCCGGCCGTTCGACCCCGTCGAGGACTACAACGCCCACGTCGACGGCAAGCCGCGCGCGGACGGGGTGCGCGACTTCCTGGCCAGCCGCGGCATCGTGCTGCCGGAGGGCTCGCCCGACGACCCGCTCGACCAGCCCTTCGAGCAGGTCACCGTCGCCGGGCTGGGCAACCGCAAGAACGCCGACCTGCTGCGGCGCATCGCCACCGACGGCGTCGAGGTCTACGAGGGCTCGCGCCGCTACCTGCGCGCCGCGCGCGAGGCGGGGCTGCGCCGGGCGGTCGTCTCCTCCAGCGCCAACACCCGCGAGGTCCTGGAGGTCACCGGCCTCGTGGAGCTCGTGGAGGCCCGCGTCGACGGGCTGACGCTGCGCGAGCAGGGACTGGCGGGCAAGCCGGCCCCCGACAGCTTCCTGGCGGGTGCGCGCGCCCTGGGCGTCGACCCCGCGCAGGCGGTGGTGTTCGAGGACGCGCTGGCCGGGGTGCAGGCCGGCCGAACCGGGGGGTTCGGCTTCGTGGTGGGCGTCGACCGCGTCGGGCACGCCGACGCGCTGCGCGCGCACGGCGCGTCCGTGGTCGTGCGCGACCTCGCGGACCTGCTGGAGGAGGGGCGTTGATCTCGCACGAGACCTTCCCCGTCGAGCCGTGGCGGGTGCGCGAGGCGCACCTGGACCTGGACCTGCTGGGGTCCGCGGAGTCGCTGTTCGCCCTGTCCAACGGGCACGTCGGGTTCCGCGGGAACCTCGACGAGGGGGAACCGCACCACCTGCCGGGCACGTACCTGAACTCCTTCTACGAGGAGCGCCCGCTGCCGTACGCCGAGGCCGGCTACGGCTACCCGGAGATGGGCCAGACCGTCGTCAACGTCACCGACGGCAAGATCATCCGGTTGTTCGTCGACGACGAGCCGTTCGACGTCCGCTACGGGGTCCTGCACTCGCACGAGCGGGTCCTGGACCTGCGCGCGGGCACCCTGGTGCGCACCGCGGACTGGACCTCCCCGGCGGGCAAGCGGGTGCGGGTGCGCTCGACGCGGCTGGTCTCCTTCGTGCAGCGCGCGGTCGCGGCCGTGGACTACGTCGTCGAGGCCGTCGACCAGCCCGTGCGCCTCATCCTGCAGTCGGAGCTGGTGGCCAACGAGGTGCTGCCGGAGCAGTCCGGGGACCCGCGCGTGGCCGCCGCGCTGCGCGAGCCGCTGGTCTCCGTCGAGCACGACTGCGGCCGCGCGGGCGCCACGCTCGTGCACCGCACCCGGATGAGCCAGCTGCAGATGGCCGCCGGCATGGAGAACCACGTCGACGCGCCCGGCCGGGTGGACGTGGAGACGCACGACGCGCAGGACTGGGCGCGCACCACGGTGGTGTGCTCGCTGGCCCCGGGCGAGCAGGTGCGGCTGACGAAGTTCCTGGCCTACGGGTGGTCCTCGCTGCGCTCGCAGCCGGCGCTGCGCGACCAGGTGGCCGGGGCCCTCAGCGGTGCCCGCTACACCGGGTTCGAGGGGATGCTCGCCGAGCAGCGCGAGTACCTCGACGAGTTCTGGGACGCGGCCGACGTGCAGGTGGACGGCGACGCCGAGGTGCAGCAGGCGGTGCGGTTCGCGCTGTTCCACGTGCTGCAGGCCGGCGCCCGCGCCGAGCAGCGCGGGATCCCCGCCAAGGGGCTGACCGGTCCCGGCTACGACGGGCACATCTTCTGGGACACCGAGGCCTACGTCCTGCCGGTGCTCAGCTACACCGCCCCCGAGGCGGCCGCCGACGCGCTGCGCTGGCGCGCGTCCACGCTGGAGACGGCCCGCCAGCGGGCCAAGGAGCTGCACCTGCGCGGCGCGGCGTTCCCGTGGCGCACCATCCGCGGGACGGAGTCGTCGGGGTACTGGCCGGCGGGCACGGCCGCCTTCCACGTCAACGCCGACATCGCCGCGGCCATCGAGCGCCACCGCATCGCCACCGGCGAGACGTCGCTGGAGACCGACGGCGGGCTCGCGGTCCTGGTGGAGACCGCCCGGTTGTGGATGTCGTTGGGCCACCACGACATCCACGGTGTCTGGCACGTCGCCGGGGTCACCGGCCCGGACGAGTACACCGCCGTCGTCGACGACAACGTCTTCACCAACCTGGCGGCCGCGCAGAACCTCAAGGTGGCCGCGCAGGCCTGCGGCCGCCACCCGGAGCTGGCGCGCTCGCTCGGCGTGGACCTGGAGGAGATGGCGTCCTGGCGCGACGCCGCCGACGCCGTGCACGTCCCTTACGACGAGGAGCTGCGCGTCCACCAGCAGTGCGCGGGTTTCACGCGGCGCCCGGAGTGGGACTTCGAGGAGGACTCGAAGTACCCGCTGCTGCTGAGCGCCCCGTACTTCGACCTCTACCGCAAGCAGGTCATCAAGCAGGCCGACCTGCTGATGGCGCTGTTCTGGTTCGCCGACCGGTTCTCCGCCGAGGACAAGGCCCGCGCGGTGGACTACTACGAGCGGCGCACCGTCCGGGACTCCTCGCTGTCCGCGGCCATCCAGGCGGTCACCGCGGCCGAGGTGGGACACCTGGAGCTCGCGCACGACTACCTCTACGAGGCGGCCAGCGTCGACCTGCGCGACCTGCACCACAACACCGGTGACGGCCTGCACATCGCCTCCCTCGCCGGGACGTGGCTGGCGCTGGTCAACGGTTTCGGCGGCATGCGCGACGTCGGCGGCTCGCTCGTGTTCGACCCGCAGCTGCCGCAGGGCATGACCCGCCTGAAGTTCACCCTGCGCTGGCGCGGCACGAAGGTGGGCGTCGACATCCGCCCCGACGAGGTCGAGTACTCCGTGCGCGACCACGGGTCGACTGTGGAGCTGCGGCACGGGGTGGAGAACCTGCGGATCACCGAGGGTTCCCCGGTGCGCCGGCCGCTGGTGCGCCGCGAGCCGCTGCTGCCCAGCCCGCAGCAACCGCCGGGACGGGCACCGCTGCACCGCCGCTCGCTGGGCTGAGCGAGCGGCCCACCACGTCAACGGCCGGCTTTCCCGGGTTCCCCGGGTTCCTCGAGCACGTGCTCGAAGCCGTCGGCACGCAGGCCGTCCGCCGACAGCAGCGAGCGCCGGTGCGCGTGCCGGGCGAGGACGTCCGCGGGCACCCGCTCCTCCGGTGCCCGGGAGGCGTCGCGGCGCAGCAGCTGCGCGACGTCCAGGGCGGGCAGCAGGACGGCGACGGCCGGCAGCCCGGCCGCCGCGGCGCGGGCCACGTGCACCCGCCGCTCGCTGCGCCGCAGGTGCGTGGCGTCCGCGAGGTAGCCGACGCCGAACCCCGCGAGCGCGTCGCAGCGGCGCGCCGCCCGGCGCAGCGCGGGCAGCGTGTAGGCCTGGGCGCCGCGGTCGGCGGCGCCGCGGTGCAGGTCCTCGGCCCGCAGCCGCCGGCGCAGGTCGTCGAGGCTGACGACGCACCCGGGGTCCAGCCCGGCGGCCACCCACCGCCGGCGCAGCGTCGTCTTCCCGCTGGCCGCCGCGCCGACGAGCACCACCACCGCCCGCGGCAGCGGCACCCCGGGCGGGTGCGTCACCGGGAGGCGCTCGCCGCGGGGGCGGTGCGCAGCGGGTCCGAGCGCACCTCGTCCAGCGCCCGCTTGACCGCGCCGAGCACCACGACGTCGCGTCCCAGGGCGGAGGCCGCCACCAGCGGGCGGGGCGGGTCGAGGTAGCCCGGCAGGTCGCGGGTGACCACCTCCACGAGCGGCTCGGCGGAGCCGGCCACCCCGCCCGCGACCACGACGAGCTCGGGGTCGAACAGGCTGGCGAGGGTGACCACGACCCGGGTCAGGCGCTGCCCGGCGCTCTCGACGGCCGCGAGCGCGCGCGGGTCACCGGCGCGGGCGGCGGCGAACACCTGCTGGGCGTCGACCTGGACGCCGGCCCGGGCGTCGACCTGAGCGCCGGCCCGGGCGTGGGCGCCGCCGCCCGCGGCCACCTCGCCCGCACCGGCCACCTCGCCGGCGCCGTCCGCGCCGTCGGCGCGCACCAGCTCCCGCACGACCTTGGCGAGGCCGTCGGCCGAGCCGACGCCGTCGACGAGGCCGAGGTAGCGCATCTCCCCGGCACCCCCGCGGGCGCCGCGCAGCAGCCTGCCGTCGCCGACGACGCCGGCCCCCAGCCGCTCGCCCGCCAGCAGCGTGACGTGGTGGCGCACCCCGCGGCCGTGGCCGCGCCAGTCCTCGGCGAGGGCGGCCAGGTTGGCGTCGTTGTCGACGACGGCGCGCCAGCCGCGGCGCCGGGTCAGCTCGGCCGCCAGGTCCGGGTTCATGAACTCCCAGTAGGGGTTCCCCGAGAACGCGGTGCGCGAGTCGGCGCCGACGGGGGCGGGCACGCCGACGGCCAGGCCCAGGACGCGGGGCCCCGCGCCGGCCTCCTCCCGCACGCCGGCGGCGGCGAGCGCGTCGAGGACGGTCCGCTCGACGGCCTCGACGCGCTCGCCGACGGGGGTGGCGTCGAAGAGGTGGTCCACCTGCCGGGTGACCGTGGCCAGCTCCCGGCCCTGCAGGTCGGCGACGCGGGCGGCGATGCGGTGCTCGCCGGCGTCGACCCCGACGACGGCACCGGCGTCGGCGGCGAAGGCGTAGCGGCGCGCGGGGCGGCCCTTGACGTAGTCCCCGTGCTCGCGCTGGTTGGCCAGCTCGACGAGCCAGCCGAGGTCGATGAGCTCCTCGCACACGGCGTGCACGGTCGCCCGCGACAGCCCGGTGGCCGCCATGAGGTCGCTGCCGGTCACGGGGCCGCGCTCGGCGCGCAGGTCCCAGGCGTGGTGCAGCACGGCGAGGACGTTGTCGTCGCGCAGCCGGCGCACCGGCGACGCAGGACTCGTGGCCGCCATCCCTTGACCTCCTCCGCTGTCGTGGCCACACTTTAGCGAGCACCTAGATTTAGGGCGTCAATGAAGTGCTCCACCTCCACCGCACCCCCGCCGACGAAGCCGGAGAGCCCGTGACCACGACCGCGCCCACCCGAGCAGAGCCCCGAACCCTGGACGCCACCTGGTGGCGCCAGGCCGTCGTCTACCAGGTCTACCCGCGCAGCTTCGCCGACTCCGACGGCGACGGGATCGGCGACCTGCGCGGCATCACCGCCCGGGTCCCGCACCTGGTCTCCCTGGGCGTGGACGCGGTCTGGCTCTCGCCCTTCTACCCCTCGGCCCTGGCCGACGGCGGCTACGACGTCGACGACCACCGCGACGTCGACCCGGCCCTCGGCACGCTGGAGCAGTTCGACGAGCTCGTCGCCGCCCTGCACGGCGCCGGCATCGCCGTGGTCGTCGACATCGTCCCCAACCACTCCTCGAACCGGCACCGCTGGTTCCGCGAGGCGCTGGCCGCCGGCCCCGGCTCCCGCGAGCGCGAGCGGTACGTCTTCGTGCGCGGGCGCGGCGAGCACGGCGAGCTGCCGCCCAGCGACTGGACCGCCGTCTTCGGCGGCCCGGCGTGGGAGCCGGTCGGCGACGGCGACTGGTACCTGCACCAGTTCGCCCCCGAGCAGCCGGACTTCGACTGGAACGACCCCGAGGTGCGCGAGGACTTCCTCACCACGCTGCGGTTCTGGGCCGACCGCGGGGTCGACGGCTTCCGCGTCGACGTCGCGCACTCGCTGGTCAAGGACCTGTCGCCGCCGCTGCCGAGCGCGGCGGAGCTGGCCGCCGACGACCTGCCCGACGGCGCGCACCGGCTGTCCGACCGCGACGAGGTGCACGAGGTGTACCGGCAGTGGCGCGCGGTCTTCGACGAGTACGACCCCCCGCGCACCGCGGTCGCCGAGGCGTGGGTGCCCGCGCACCGCCGGGCGCGCTACGCCTCCCCGGAGGGGCTGGGCCAGGCGTTCAACTTCGACCTGCTCACCTCCGACTTCGACGCCTCCTCCTTCCGGCGCGTCGTGGAGGAGAACCTGCGCCTGGCCCGGGAGTCCGGCACCTCCTCGACGTGGGTGCTCTCCAACCACGACGTCGTGCGGCACGTCTCCCGCTACGGCCTGCCCGACGGCACCGACGTGCCCGCGCAGGCGCGCTGGCTGCTGACCGGCGGCACCGACCCCGTCCCCGACCTGCGGCGGGGACTGCGGCGCGCCCGCGCGGCCACCGCCCTCCTGCTGGCGCTGCCCGGCAGCGCCTACCTGTACCAGGGGGAGGAGCTGGGCCTGCCCGAGGTCGCCGACCTGCCCGCCGAGGCGCTGCAGGACCCCACGTGGCGGCGCACCCGGGGCGGCGAGAAGGGTCGCGACGGCTGCCGCGTCCCGTTGCCGTGGACCGCCCAGGGACCCTCCTTCGGGTTCGGCGAGGGCGGTGCGCACCTGCCGCAACCGCGGTGGTTCGCCGACTGCGCGGTGGACGTCCAGGACGGCGACCCCGCCTCCACGCTGTCGTTCTACCGGGCCGCCCTCGCCTGGCGCGCCCGCCTGCAGGGCGCGGAGGAGCTGGAGTTCGTGGACGACCCGCAGGACGCGCAGGCCCAGCTCGTCCGCTTCCGCCGCCCCGGCGGCTGGACGTGCGTGACGAACTTCGGCACCGACCCGGTGCCGATGCCCCCCGGCGAGGTCGTGCTGCGCAGCGACGGGCCGGTCACCGCTCCCGACGGGACCCCCGGCGGGGTGCTGCCCGGCGAGACGACGGCCTGGCTGGTCGACGTGCGCTGACCCGCCGCGAGGCGGACCATCGGGGTCCGGGACCGCCGCGAGCGGTCCCGGGCGCACCGGTGCGGACGCCGGCCGGGCAGCCCCCGCCGGCGCCCCTGGAAGTCCGCGCGGACGACGACGCCCGCGCGTTCCACCCACACGGGAGACGACGACGTGCACCCACTCCTCCACTCCCCCAGCAGGCGCACCCTGCTGCGCGCCGCCGGCGCGGGCGCCGGGGCGGCCGCCCTGGCCGCGGCCGCCGGCTGCGGGAGCTCCACCGCGGCGAGCGGCCGGACGCGGATCCGCTTCCTCATGAACAAGCCCGAGGTCGTCGACCACTTCACCGACCTCGTCGCCCGGTACAACGCCGAGCAGGACGACGTGCTCGTCGTCCTGGACACCGCCCCCACCTCCGTCCTCGCGCAGTTCGTGCGCGGGGCGCCGCCGGACATCGCCTGCTACAACTTCCGCATCGAGGCGGCTAACCTCGTCCGGGCGGGGGTCCTGGCGGACCTGTCCGACCTGCCGGAGGCCGCGGGCATCGACCCCGCCTACCAGGACCTCGTCACCCAGTTCGCCTCCTACCAGGGGCAGACCAGCGCGCTGCCGTACTCCATCGGCACCGCAGGGATGATCTACAACGTCGACCTGTTCGAGCAGCACGGCGTGGCGGTGCCCACCACCTGGAGCGAGCTGCTCGCCGCCTGCGAGACGTTCACGGCCGCCGGGGTGGCGCCCTTCATGAACACCTACCGGGAGGTCTGGACGCTCGCGCAGGGGATGTTCGACTACACCACCGGCAGCGGTGTGGACGTGGCCGCCTTCCACGAGGGCCTGCAGGCCCTCGGCGCGGACGCCGGCCCGGACGCGGAGGTCTCCTTCACCCGCACCCTGGGGCCCGCCGTGGAGCGCATGGTGCAGCTCTCGCAGCTGGACAACCCCGACGCCCCGAGCCTGACCTACTACGACGGCAACCTGCGGTTCGGGCGCGGCGAGGCCGCCATGTACTTCCAGGGCCCCTGGGCGCTCGGGGAGATCGTCAAGGTGGACCCCGACATCCGGCTGGGCTCCTTCCCGCTGCCGGTGACCGACGACCCGGCGCAGGCGCGGGCCCGGGTCAACCTCGACCTGGCGCTGTGGATCCCGCGCGAGACCGAGCGCCAGGAGGCGGCCCGCGCCTTCGCGAGCTGGCTGCTGCGCCCGGACGTCGTCGACACCTACAACGCGGACAACTCGGCGCAGTCGCCGCGCACCGGCGCCCCGCCGCTGGCCGACGAGCGCCTGGCCGGGCTGCAGCCGTGCCTGGACGAGAAGCGCATCTACCAGGGCATCAGCACCTACGTGCCCGACAGCATCCCCGTCGGCAACTACGTGCAGGACGCGGTCCTGTCCGGGGACCCCGAGCGGCTGCTCTCCCGCCTCGACACCGACTGGCAGCGCCGCGCGCGGCGTGCCGCCGCCTGACCGGAGGACCCCGATGGCCACCACCAGCAGCCCCGTCCCCCGCTCCGGTGCCCGCACGCGCGGCGACCGCCCCGGCGACCTGCAGGTCCGCTCCGCGCCCGCCGCGCGGCCGCGCCGCCGCCGCGTCGAGGGCACCTACTACCTGTTCCTGCTCCCCGCCGTCGCGCTGTTCACCCTCTTCGTGACGCTGCCCGCCCTCTACGGCATGGTGCTCAGCCTCACGAACTCGATCGGCTTCGGCCGCTCCGACTTCGTCGGCCTGTCCAACTACGCGGTCCTGTTCACCGACCCGGAGGTGCTGCGCTCCTACGGCTTCACCATCGGGTTCTCCGTCGCGACGGTCGTGCTCACCAACGTCGTCGCGCTCGCGCTGGCCGTCGGGCTCAACGCGCGGATCAAGGCCAAGACGGCGCTGCGCGCGGTGTTCTTCCTGCCGATGGTCGTCTCCGGCATCGTCATCGCCTTCGTCTTCAACTACGTCTTCTCCACCTCGCTGCCCGCTCTCGCGGGCGCGCTGGGCCTGGAGTCGATGAGCACCAGCGTCCTGGCCGACCCGGACACCGCCTGGATCGCCGTCGTGCTCGTCACGGCCTGGCAGGCGGTGCCGAGCGCGCTCATCATCTACCTCGCCGGTCTGCTGGCGATCCCCGAGGAGGTGTACGAGGCCGCCGACCTCGACGGTGCCGGGAGCCGGCGCAAGTTCTGGTCCATCACGCTGCCGCTGCTGGCCGGCTACCTCGTCATCAACACGGTGCTCGGCTTCAAGAACTTCCTCAACGCCTACGACGTCATCGTCGGCCTCACCGACGGCGGGCCGGGCACGTCGACCCGCTCCGTCGCCATGACCATCTTCACCGGCTTCACCGGCGGCGACTACGCCTACCAGATGGCCAACGCGGTCGTCTTCTTCGTCGTCACGGTCGTCATCTCCGTCCTGCAGCTGCAGATCATCCGTCGTCGAGGAGTGTCGCTCTGATGGCCGTCACCGACCCCGCCACCGCGGCCTCCGTCGCCGGGCTCACCGGCGGACCCCGCCGCACCGCCGACCGCACCCCGCGCCGCGGCTGGGGCGTCACCGCCCTGCTCGTGCTCGCCGCGCTCACCGTCCTGCTGCCGCTGTACCTGGCCGTCGCGATGGCGCTGAAGACGCCCGAGCAGGCCGCCGCCGGTTCCGGGTTCACCCTGCCCTGGCCGTTGAACGTCTCCAGCTTCGCCGACGCCTGGACGCTGACCGGCTTCCCCCGCGCGTTCGCGGTCTCGCTGCTCATCAGCGCCGCGACGGTGGCCGGCACGCTGCTGCTGGCCTCCGTCGCCTCCTACGCCATCGTCCGCAACTGGCAGCACCGGCTGTTCCGGTGGAGCTACGTGTACCTGCTCGCCGCGATGTTCATCCCCTTCCCCGTGGTCGCGCTGCCGCAGGTCAAGCTCACCGGCGAGCTGGGCCTGGACAACCCCGGCGGGGTCGCGCTGCTGCACGTGCTGTTCCAGATGTCCTTCAGCGTGCTGCTGTACTCGGCGTTCCTGCGCTCCATCCCCGAGGAGCTGGAGGAGAGCGCGCGGCTGGACGGGGCGAGCACCTGGCAGGTGTTCTGGAAGCTGACGTTCCCGCTGCTGGCGCCGATGAACGCGACCGTCGGCATCTTCGCGTTCCTGGCCAGCTGGAACGACTACATGATGCCCTCGCTCATCACCAGCGACCAGAGCCTGCAGACCATCCCCGTCGTGCAGAAGATCTTCCAGCTGGCCTTCAGCACCGACTACAACGTCGCGTTCGCCTCCTACCTCATGGCGATCGCCCCGACGATCCTCGTCTACGTGCTCGCCCAGCGCTGGGTGATGTCGGGGGTGACCCGCGGCGCCATCAAGTGAGGCCGGTCACCGCCGGTCGCCGGCGACCGCGGGTTGCCGGTGACTGCGGGTTGCCGGTGACCGCGGGTTGCCGGTGACCGGCCGGGGTGGGAACGTCGGGTCGGGCCCCTCCCGGGTCCCCGGACGAGGGGTGCCGTACCCGGTCAGCGACAAGACGGCCCGCGGAGGTCGTCGTGTCCTGGTTCGTGCTCGTCCTGTCCGGTGCGCTGGAGGCGGTGTGGGCCACCGCGCTGGACAGGTCCCAGGGGTTCACCCGGCTGGTGCCGACGCTGGTCTTCGCCGTCGCGGTCGTCGCGAGCATGGGCGGGCTGTCGTACGCCATGCGCGAGCTGCCCGTCGGCACGTCCTACGCGGTGTGGGTGGGCATCGGCGCCGTCCTCACCGTCGCCTACGCGATGCTCACCGGCAGCGAGTCGGTGTCCGTGGCGAAGGTCGTCTTCCTCGCGATGATCGTCGGCGGCGTGGTCGGGCTGAAGGTCGTGCACTGACGACCAGCGCGCCGGCGGGCGTGCGCCGGCGGGGCGGTGTCAGCCGCGGCCGCGGTGCAGCCGCACGGCGTGCCGGGCCGCGGCCCGGCCCCGGCGGCGGTCCCCGGCGGCGTCGTAGGCGATGGCCAGCCGGTACCAGGCGCCCGCGTCGGCCGGGTCGGCCTCGACCTCGGCGCGGCAGCGCTGGAACATCGCCGCCCCGGCGGCGCGGTCGACGCGGCCGGAGGCGGTGCGCGACAGCTCGTCCACCGGCAGGGCCCCGCGCTCGGCGAGCTCCCGGCCCAGCCGCTCGGTGGCCACGCCGAACACCAGCTCGCGCACGACCGCCCAGGCCCCGACCAGCGGCAGCAGGAACAGCGCCACCCCGAGGGCGATGCCCGCCCAGTTGCCGGTGGCGATGAGGTCGGCGCCCAGGCGCCCCAGCAGCACGAAGTAGAACAGCAGCACCGCGCAGCAGACGGCGACGACGGCCTTGGTCCGCACGGCGCTCAGCCCAGGTCCAGGTAGTGCTCCAGGCCCACGGTCAGCCCCGGTCGCGAGGCGACCTGCCGCACGCCCAGCAGCAGCCCCGGCATGTAGGCGGCCCGGTCGTAGGTGTCGTCGCGCAGCGTCAGGGTCTCCCCCGGCCCGCCGAGCACGACCTCCTGGTGCGCGGTCAGCCCGCGCATGCGCACCGCGTGCACGTGGACGCCGTCGACGACGGCGCCGCGCGCACCGGGCAGCTGCTGCGTCGTGGCGTCCGGCGGGGGCGCCATCCCGGCCTGCGCCCGCGCGGCCGCGATGAGCTGCGCGGTGCGGATCGCCGAGCCGGAGGGCGCGTCGACCTTGGCGGGGTGGTGCAGCTCGACGACCTCGACGGACTCGAAGAAGCGGGCGGCCTGCTGGGCGAACCGCATGACGAGCACGGCCCCCAGGCCGAAGTTCGTCGCGACGAGCACGTTGCGCCCGGCCGCGCGCTGCCAGCTCCCGACCTGCGCCAGGCGCTCGTCGGTCCAGCCCGTCGTCCCCGTCACCACGTGCAGCCCCATGGCCAGGGCGCGCTCCACGTTGCCCATCACCGCGTCCGGCACGGTCAGGTCGACGAGGACGTCGGCGCCGCGGGCCGCGTCGAGGTCGTCCCCGCGCCCCAGGGCCGCGACGAGCTCGAGGTCGTCGGCGGCCTGCACCGCGGCGACGGCCTGCGAGCCCATCCGGCCCCGGGCGCCGGTGACCGCGACGCGGATCGTCACTGCACGACCCCCCGGAAGGGCGCCTCGTCGCCGAAGGGCCCCACGACGGTCACCGAGCGCGGCCGCGCGAGCAGGTCGGCCGCCAGCGCCTGCACGTCCCCGGCGCCGACCGCCCGGACGTTGGCCAGGACGCCGTCGATGTCGAGGAACTGCCCGTGCACGAGCTCCGCCTTGCCCAGGCGGTTCATCCGGGCGCCGGAGTCCTCCAGGCCCAGGACCAGGCCGCCGGCCAGCTGGCCGATGCCGCGGCCCAGCTCCTCGGCCTCCAGCGGCGCCGACGCCAGCTTCTCCAGCTCGGCGAGCATGAGCTCGGCGACCTGCGGCGCCTTGGCCGGCGAGCAGCCCGCGTACAGGCCGACGTAGCCGGAGTCGGCGTAGTTGGCGTTGAAGGAGTACACCGAGTACGCCAGGCCCCGCTTCTCGCGGACCTCCTGGAACAGCCGGCTGCTCATCCCGCCGCCCAGCACCGCGTTGAGGACGCTGAGGGTGAAGCGGCGCGGGTCCGTCGCGGTGATGCCCGTCATGCCCAGCAGCACGTGCGCCTGCTCGGTCTGGCGGTCCACGACGAGCGCGCGACCGACCTGCAGGCCGCCGCCGACCGTGCCGCTGGTGCGGCGCGGGCGCGGAGCCGCCTCGCCGAGGTCGCCGGCGGCGCGGTCCAGCTCGCGCTGCACCGCCGCGACGACCTCCTCGTGGTCCAGGCCGCCGGCGGCGGTGAAGACCAGCGTGGAGGGCTGGTAGTGCTCGCGGTAGTGCGCCCACACGTCGTCGCGGCCGACGGCGCGGATCGTCTCCGGCGTGCCGCCGATCGGGCGCGCCAGCGGGTGCTCGCCCAGGACGAGCTCGGCGAACCTCTCGTGCGCGACGTCGCCCGGGTCGTCGTCGTTCATCGCCAGCTCCTCGAGGATGACCTCGCGCTCGCTGGTGAAGTCGTCCTCGTCGAGCACCGCGGAGGTCACCATGTCGGTGACGACGTCGATCGCCATCGGCAGGTCGGCGTCGAGGACCCGCGCGTAGTAGGTGGTGTGCTCCTTGCCGGTGGCGGCGTTCGCCTCGCCGCCGACGGCGTCGAACGCGGTGGCGATGTCCATCGCGTCCCGGCGCTCGGTGCCCTTGAAGAGCAGGTGCTCCAGGAAGTGCGTCGAGCCGAAGTGGCCCTTCGTCTCGTCGCGGGAGCCGACCCCCACCCAGCAGCCGATGCTCGCCGAGCGCTGACCGGGCATGGCCTCGGTGAGCACCCGCGCCCCGCACGGCAGCACCGTGCGGGTGACGACGGCGCCGTCGGCCTCGGACAGGACGGTGGTGGCGGGAACCCCGCCGGCCGCCTCGGTGGGCAGGTCCACCGGGGCGGGCGCGACGGGGTTCCCGGAGCGGTTCAGCGACACGTCAGGCGTCGGCGGTCTCGGTCGCGGCGCCGTCGGAGGCGGCGTCGGCCGGGGCCGCGCTCTCCTCCTCGGCGACGACGGGCACCAGCGACAGCTTGCCGCGCGGGTCGATCTCGGCGATCTCGACCTGGACCTTCTGGCCCACCGAGACGACGTCGTCGACGTTGTCGACGCGCTTGCCGCCGGACAGCTTGCGCAGCTGCGAGATGTGCAGCAGGCCGTCCTTGCCGGGCAGCAGCGAGACGAACGCGCCGAAGGTGGTCGTCTTGACGACGGTGCCGAGGTAGCGCTCGCCGACCTCGGGCATCGTCGGGTTGGCGATCGCGTTGACCGCCGCGCGGGCGGCCTCGGCCGAGGGGCCGTCGACCGCGCCGATGAACACCGTGCCGTCGTCCTCGATGGAGATGTCGGCGCCGGTGTCCTCCTGGATCTGGTTGATCATCTTGCCCTTGGGCCCGATGACCTCGCCGATCTTGTCGACGGGGACCTTCACCGTGATGATGCGCGGCGCGGTCGGCGACATCTCGTCCGGGGCGTCGATGGCCTCGGCCATGACGTCGAGGATGTACAGGCGCGCGTCGCGGGCCTGGGTCAGCGCACCGGCCAGCACCGAGGCGGGGATGCCGTCGAGCTTGGTGTCCAGCTGGATGGCGGTGACGAACTCCTTGGTGCCGGCGACCTTGAAGTCCATGTCGCCGAAGGCGTCCTCCGCGCCCAGGATGTCGGTCAGCGCCGCGTAGCGGGTCTCGCCGTCGACGGTGTCGGAGACCAGGCCCATCGCGATGCCCGCCACGGCCGCGCGCAGCGGCACGCCGGCGTTGAGCAGCGACAGCGTCGAGGCGCAGACCGAGCCCATCGAGGTGGAGCCGTTGGAGCCCAGCGCCTCGGAGACCTGGCGGATCGCGTAGGGGAACTCCTCGCGGGCCGGCAGGACCGGGACGAGCGCGCGCTCGGCCAGGGCGCCGTGGCCGATCTCGCGGCGCTTGGGCGAGCCGACGCGGCCGGTCTCACCGGTCGAGTAGGGCGGGAAGTTGTAGTTGTGCATGTAGCGCTTGCGCGTCACCGGGGACAGGGTGTCCAGCTGCTGCTCCATGCGGAGCATGTTCAGCGTGGTGACGCCGAGGATCTGCGTCTCGCCGCGCTCGAACAGCGCCGAGCCGTGCACCCGGGGCAGGACCTCGACCTCGGCGGACAGCGTGCGGATGTCGGCCAGGCCGCGGCCGTCGATGCGGACGCCGTCGGTGAGGATGCGCTGGCGGACCAGCTTCTTCTGCACCGCGCGGTAGGCCGCGGAGACCTCCTTGTCGCGGCCGGCGAAGGTCTCGGCCAGCTTCGCCTTGACCTCGGTCTTGATCTCGTCGATGCGGCTCTCGCGCTCCTGCTTGCCGCCGATGGCCAGCGCGGCGGTGAGGTCGGCCGAGGTGGCCTCGAGCACGGCCTGGAACACGTCGTCCTGGTAGTCCAGGAAGACGGGGAACTCGGCGGTCGGCTTGGCGGCCTTGGCGGCGACCTCGGCCTGGGCCTTGACGAGCTTGGCGATGTGCGGCTTGGCGGCCTCGAGGCCGGCGGCGACGACCTCCTCGGTCGGCGCCTGGGCGCCCTGCTCCTTGACCAGGGCCCAGGAGCCCTCGGTGGCCTCGGCCTCGACCATCATGATCGCGACGTCCTCGGAGCCGTCCGCGGCGGTCACGACGCGGCCGGCGACGACCATGTCGAAGACGGCGCGCTCGATCTCGGAGTAGCGCGGGAAGGCGACCCACTGGCCGTCGATCAGCGCGACGCGCACACCGCCGATCGGGCCGGAGAACGGCAGGCCCGCCAGCTGGGTGGACATCGACGCGGCGTTGATGGCCACGACGTCGTAGGCGTCGTCGGGGTGCAGCGCCATGACGGTGACGACGACCTGGACCTCGTTGCGCAGGCCCTTGACGAAGCTCGGGCGCAGCGGGCGGTCGATGAGGCGGCAGGCCAGGATCGCCTCGGTCGAGGGACGGCCCTCGCGCCGGAAGAACGAGCCGGGGATCTTGCCGGCGGCGTAGCTGCGCTCCTCGACGTCCACCGTCAGCGGGAAGAAGTCGAACTGGTCCTTCGGGGTCTTGCCGGCGGTCGTCGCGCTCAGCAGGAAGGACTCGCCGTCGAGGTAGACGGCGGCGGAGCCGGCGGCCTGCTTGGCCAGGCGGCCGGTCTCGAAGCGGACGGTGCGGGTGCCGAACGAGCCGTTGTCGAGGACGGCTTCGGCGGCGGTGATCTCAGGACCCTCCACGGGTTCCTCCTCCATCGGTGCACGCGGCACCCGCGCGTCCGGGAGGGCGACGCCCTCCCGTCCGGCCTTCGATCGAGGCCCACGGACGTCGTGCGTCCGGAGGCCACTACCGAGGACCGGCACGACGCTGCGCGGTGCCGCTGGGGTGTGGTGCTCGAAGGTGCAGCCGTGCGGCTGCGCCTAGGAGTCTGCCGCGGGTGCGGCTCGGATGCGCAGCAGGGGCGGTCCCGACTCGCCGGGACCGCCCCTGCCGTGCGCCCCTGCCTCGTGCGGGGACGAGGTCAGCGGCGGATGCCCAGCCGCTCGATGATCGAGCGGTAGCGGTTGATGTCCTTCTTGGCCATGTACTTCAGCAGGTTGCGACGCTGACCGACCAGCAGCAGCAGACCACGACGGCTGTGGTGGTCGTGCTGGTGGGTCTTCAGGTGCTCGGTGAGGTCGCGGATGCGCTGGGTGAGCATCGCGACCTGCACCTCGGGCGAGCCGGTGTCGCCCTCGCCGGTCGCGTACTCCGCGATGATCTGCTTCTTGACGTCAGCGCTGAGGGGCACTCGACTCTCCTTGATCACTCGTTGCGCGGTGCCACGGGGCTCGTCCACCCGGGCTCTCTGGATCCGCGGCCGATCGAACGGCAGTGCCAGGTTACCAGCGCGGCGCCGCGCGCCCCGACCGCGCACCCCGGGACGCCCCCGGGAGGGGCCCCGCGCGCCTCACGCGCCCAGCAGCAGCCGGCGGCACTCGGCGACGTCGCGGTCCATCTGCTCCACCAGCGCCGGCACGCCCTCGAAGCGCCGGGTGGGGCGCAGCCGCGCCACGAAGTCCAGCGAGACCCGCTCGCCGTACAGGTCCAGCCCGCCCTCCAGGCCCGGCTGGTCGGCCAGGCAGTGCGCCTCCACCTGCCGGCGCAGGCCGTCGAAGGTGGGGTTGGTGCCGATGGAGACCGCCGCGGCCAGCCGCTGCCCCGAGGGGCGCAGCAGCCAGCCCGCGTAGACGCCGTCCGCCGGGACCATCCCCTCCTCGGAGCCCGTGTCCAGGTTCGCCGTGGGGTAGCCCAGCTCGCGGCCGCGGTGGTCGCCGTGCACGACCGTCGAGGTCACCCGGTGCGGGTGCCCCAGCACGGCCGCCGCCCGCGCCACGTCGCCGGCCGCCACCGCCTCGCGCACGGCCGTGGACGACCAGCGGGGCGCCTGCGCCGCGCCCGGCGCGTCGCCGAGGTCCTCCAGGACGACGACCTCGAAGCCGTGCCGGCGCCCCAGCTCCTGCATCGTCGACAGGTCCCCGGAGTTGCCGGCGCCGAAGCGCACGTCGTGGCCGACCACGACCACCGCGGCGCCCAGCGCCCGCACGAAGACGTCGCGCACGAAGCGCTCGGGGCTCCACGCCGCCAGCTCGCGGGTGAACGGCATGACCAGCACGGCGTCCAGCCCCGTGGCCGCCAGCAGGTCCAGGCGGTGCTCCAGCGCCGTGAGCAGCTGCGGGGCGCGCTCGGGGTGCAGCACCTGCAGCGGGTGCGGGTCGAAGGTCACCGCGACCGCCGCCGCGGAGCGCGCGCGGGCCAGGTCCACCACCCGGCCCAGCACCGCGGCGTGGCCGCGGTGCACCCCGTCGAAGTTGCCGATGGTGACGACCGAGGGGCCGAACCCCGGCTCGACGGCTGTCAGGTCGTTCCACCGCTGCACGCGCAACACTGTGCCAGCAGGTGCCACCGGCCCCTCGCGCGCCCGCCGCACGGGCTGGCTAGCGTCCTTCCCGACACCACAGGACGCGCAGGAGGAAGCACATGAGCGCAGGACCCGTCGACCCCACCACCACGGACGCGTGGGCGTCCCTGGCCGAGCACCGCTCCACCACGCCCCCCGACCTGCGCGGCTGGTTCGCCGCCGACCCGGGCCGCGCCGACGCGCTGGGCTTCGAGGTGGCCGACCTGCACGTCGACCTGTCGAAGAACCTCGTCACCGCGCAGACCGTGCGGCTGCTGCTGGAGCTGGCCGAGCAGACCGGCGTGCTCGCGCGCCGCGACGCCATGTTCGCCGGCGAGCACATCAACGTCACCGAGGACCGCGCCGTCCTGCACACCGCGCTGCGCCGCCCGGCCGGCGCGCAGCCGGCGCTGACCGTCGACGGCCAGGACGTCGACGCCGACGTGCAGCGCGAGCTGGAGAAGGTCCTCGCCTTCGCCGAGGACGTGCGCGCCGGGCGGTGGACGGGCGTCACCGGCAAGCGGATCGCCACGGTCGTCAACATCGGCATCGGCGGCTCCGACCTCGGCCCCGTCATGGCCTACGAGGCGCTCAAGCCGTACGTGCAGGCCGGGCTGGAGTGCCGCTTCGTCTCCAACATCGACCCCACCGACATCGCCGAGACGACCGAGGACCTGGACCCGGAGACGACGCTGTTCATCGTCGCCTCCAAGACCTTCGGCACGCTGGAGACGCTGACCAACGCGCGCCTGGCGCGCACCTGGCTGTGGGAGCGCCTGGCCGCCGCCGGCGCCCTCGCCGACTCCGACGAGGCCCGCCGCGGCGCCGTCGCCAAGCACTTCGTGGCCGTCTCCACCGCGCTGGAGAAGGTCGCCGCCTTCGGCATCGACCCCGACAACGCGTTCGGCTTCTGGGACTGGGTGGGCGGGCGCTACTCCGTCGACTCCGCCATCGGCACCTCGCTGGCGGTGGCCGTGGGCTCCGAGCACTTCCGCGCCTTCCTCGCCGGCTTCCACGCCGTCGACGAGCACTTCCGCACCACCGAGCCGGCGCGCAACGTCCCGCTGCTCATGGGGCTGCTCAACGTCTGGTACGTCAACTTCCTCGACGCCCACACCCACGCCGTCCTGCCCTACGCGCAGCACCTGCACCGCTTCCCGGCCTACCTGCAGCAGCTGACGATGGAGTCCAACGGCAAGTCGGTGCGCTACGACGGCTCCCCCGTCACCACCGCCACCGGCGAGGTGTTCTGGGGCGAGCCGGGCACCAACGGCCAGCACGCCTTCTACCAGCTCATCCACCAGGGCACCCGGGTGGTCCCCAGCGACTTCATCGCCTTCGCCACCCCCGCGCACCCGCTCGTCGACCACGACGGCGGCGAGGCGGACGTGCACGCGCTGTTCATGGCGAACTTCTTCGCCCAGACCAAGGCGCTGGCCTTCGGCAAGACCGCCGAGGAGGTGCGCGCCGAGGGCACCGCCGAGGAGGTCGTGCCCGCCCGGGTCTTCTCCGGCAACCGGCCGACGACCTCGATCATGGCGCCCGCGCTCACCCCGTCGGTGCTCGGTCAGCTCATCGCCCTCTACGAGCACGTCACGTTCGTCGAGGGCGCGGTCTGGGGCATCGACAGCTTCGACCAGTGGGGCGTGGAGCTCGGCAAGAAGCTCGCCCTGGAGATCGCCCCGGCGCTGACCGGCGACACCGGGGCCCTGGAGGCCCAGGACGCCTCGACGGGCTCGCTCATCCGGTACTACCTGGAGCACCGCGCGCGCTGAGGCGCGACCGGCGCGGGGGCTCCCGGTGCGACAGACTGCCCGGGTGCCCCCGCGCCCCCGCCCGGCCCGCCTGCTCGCCGGCCTGCTGCTGACCGGCGGCCTGCTGCTGACGGGCGCCGCGCCCACCGCCGCCGAACCGCCCTCCCGGCTGGCCGGGCAGGTCACCGACAGCGCCGGCGTGCTCTCCCCCGCCGACGAGCGGGCCGTCGAGCAGGCCCTGCGCCGGCTGCAGCAGGACGCGCAGGTGCAGCTGTGGGTCGTCTACGTCGACTCCTTCGACGGCGTGGGCGCGCAGGAGTGGGCCGAGGAGGCCGCCGTCGTCTCCGACCTCGGCGTCGACGACGTCCTGCTCGCCGTGGCGGTGCGGGACCGCGCCTACACCTACTCGGTCGACGAGGCCTTCGCCGTCGACGAGGCGGGCGTGCGGCAGGTCGAGCGCGACACCGAGGAGCGCCTCGCGCAGGACGCGTGGGCCGACGCGGCGGTGGCGGGCGCGGACTCCCTGCGGCGCGAGTTGGACGGCTCCGGCGCGGGGTCCGGCTCCGGGCCGGGTGCGGGCGGGGCGCTCGTCGTCGTGGGCGCCCTGGCGGTGCCGGCCCTCGTCGTCGGCGTCGCCCTCGCCCGCCGCCGCCGCCGGGGCGGCGGGCCGGCCGCGGGGGCGGCTGCGGGGTCCGCCCACGGGGCGGCCGCGGAGTTCACGGGCACCCCGACGCCCGAGCTGCGCCGGCGGGCCGACGCCCTGCTCGTGCAGGCCGACGACGCCGTGCGCGCCAGCGCCGAGGAGCTGCAGTTCGCGGCCGCGGAGTTCGGCGAGGAGCGCACCGCCGGGTTCCGCACCGTCCTGGAGCAGGCGCGCGCCGCGCTGACCTCGGCGTTCGCCGCCCGGCAGTCCCTCGAGGACGCCGTCCCGGAGACCGAGGAGCGCACCCGCGAGGTCCTCGCGCAGGTCGTCACCTCCTGCCGCAGCAGCGGGCAGGCCCTGGCGCAGGCCTCCGAGGACGTCGACGCGCTGCGGGACCTGGTGCGCCGCGCCCCGGAGGTCCTCACCGCCCTCGAGGGGCGGCTGCCGGCCGCGCAGGCCGGGGTGGCGCCCGCCCGGGAGCGGCTGGCGCGGCTGCGGCAGGAGTTCGGTCCGGCCGCCGTCGCGGCCGTCGCCGACGCCCCCGACCAGGCCGCCGACCGCCTGGAGCTGGCCCGGCGCTCGGCGGCGGCGGCTCGCGCGGCGCTGGTGGACGCCAGCCGCTCCGGGGAGGTCGTGGACGCCGTGCGCACGGCGGAGACGGCCCTGGCCCAGGCCGAGCAGCTGCTCGCCTCGCTCGAGCGCACCGGGAGCGACCTGCGCCGCGCCGTCACCGAGCTGCCCGTGGCGACGGCGCGGCTGCGCGCGGCGGCCGAAGCCGCACCGGTGGACGCCGCGGGCGTCCCGGCCGCCGGCCCGAGCGCCGCGCGCGCCGCCGCGCTGGCCGTCCTCGAGCAGGTGCGCGAGCAGGGGGCTGCCGACCCGCTGGGTGCGCTGCACCGCGTCGTCGAGGCCGAGCGCGCCCTCGACGCGGCCCGCGGGGCGCTGGAGGCGGCCGCGGCCGACCGGCGCGCCGCCGCGGCCGCGCTCGAGCAGGCGCTCGTGGCCGCCCGCGCCGAGATCGCGGCGGCCGAGGACTTCGTCTCCGCCCGCCGCGGTGCCGTCGGCGGGGGCGCCCGCACCCGCCTGGCCGAGGCGCAGCGCCACCTGGAGCAGGCCACCGCCCTGGCCGGGCAGGACCCGGCCGCGGCCCTGGAGCACGCCCGCCAGGCCGACGCGCTGGCCGAGCGCGCCAGCGCCGCCGCCCGCGCGGACGTCAGCGCGTGGACCCCGCAGGCGAGCACCCCCGCCGACGACCTCGGCGCCGTGCTCGGCGGCATCCTGCGCGGCGCCGGCGGGCGCCCGGGCTGGGGCGGCGGCTTCGGCGGCGGGTTCGGCGGGGGCTTCGGGGGCGGCGGGTTCGGCGGCGGGTCCGGCGGGGGCTACGAGGCCCCGCGGCGCCGCAGCTCCTCGCGCCGCTCCTCCGGCGGGTCCTTCGGCCGCTCCTCCGGGGGCCGGCGCTCCTCCGGCGGCGGGCGGCGCTCCTCGGGCGGGCGGTTCTGACCTGCCCGCGGCCCCGCCGTCCGGCAGCATCCACCCAGGCACGTCCCAGCAGGGACGGCGCAGACCGCGACAGCCGGGGCACCCGGCGGGGAAGGACACGACGTGGCGGAGAAGCAGAGCATCCTCGGGCGCATCGCCCAGCTGGCACGGGCCAACGTCAACGCGCTCATCGACGCGGCCGAGGACCCCGAGAAGATGCTCGACCAGATGGTGCGCGACTACACCGCCAACATCGCCGACGCGGAGGCGGCCGTCGCGCAGACCATCGGCAACCTGCGGCTGGCCGAGGCCGACCGCGACGACGACGTCGCGGCGGTGCGCGAGTGGGGCGGGAAGGCGCGCGCCGCCTCCGCGAAGGCGGACGCGCTGCGCGCGGAGGGCCGGAGCGCCGAGGCCGACCGCTTCGACGAGCTGGCCAAGGTGGCGCTGAAGCGCCAGATCTCCTTCGAGCAGGAGGTCGCGGCCGCCGCTCCGCAGATCGCCGTGCAGACCGAGGTCGTCGAGCGGCTCAAGAGCGGGCTGGCCTCGATGCGGGACAAGCTCGCCGAGCTGCGCACCAAGCGCGACCAGCTCGTCGCCCGGGCCAAGGCCGCCCAGGCGCAGGCGCAGGTGCAGTCGGCGATCGGCTCCCTCAACGTGCTCGACCCCACCTCCGAGCTGTCCCGCTTCGAGGAGCGGGTGCGCCGGGAGGAGGCCCGCGTCGCGGGCCAGGCCGAGCTGCAGGCCGACTCGATCGAGGCCCAGTTCGCCGACCTGGAGGACGCCGCCACCGACCTGGACGTCGAGGCGCGGCTGGCGGCGCTGAAGTCCGGCTCGGCCTGACCCGGCGGGTGCGGGCGGGAATGCCCGCCGGCGGCGTGGCATTCTCCTGGGCGGCATGGACACGGGACGGGACCTGACGAAGCGGCTCCACATCGACCTGGGGCGCACGGCGAGCGGGGGGTAGCGCGCACCGATCGACCGCCGCCCCCCGTCACCGCTTCCCCAGGAGTCCTCCCGTGTTCTCGGCACTGCGCCGGACGTCGTTCGGCGTCCAGGTCCTCGCGGGCCTCGTCCTCGGCATCGCCCTCGGCGCGCTCGCGCGCTCGATGGGCGGTACCGCCGACGACCCCAACTGGCTGACCACCACCCTCACCACCATCGGCTCGACCTTCGTCACCCTGCTGCGGGCGCTGGTCCCGCCGCTCGTCCTCCTGGCGGTCATCACCTCGATCGCCAACCTGCGCCAGGTCGCGAACGCGGCCCGGCTGGCCTGGCAGACGCTGCTCTGGTTCGCCGTGACCGCGCTCGTCGCCGTCGCGATCGGCACGGCCATCGGCATCGTCACCGACCCGGGGGCGCACTCGTCGGTGTCCGCGGACGCCGCGCAGGCGCCGTCCTCGACGGGCTCCTGGCTGGACTTCCTGCAGGGGGTCGTGCCCGGCAACGTCCTCGGGCTGCAGGCGTCCACCGACGTCAGCACGGGCGCCGACGGGACCACCACGGCGAGCACGTCGCTGTCCTTCAACGTCCTGCAGCTGCTCGTGGTCGCCATCGCCCTGGGCGTGGCGGTCCTCAAGGTCGGCGAGAAGGCGGAACCGTTCCTGGCGGTGGCCCGCTCCGCCCTCGCGGTCGTGCAGACCGTGCTGTGGTGGGTCATCCGGCTGGCCCCGCTGGGCACCGTCGGCCTGCTCGGCAAGGCCGTCGCCAGCTACGGCTGGGACGCGCTGAGCCCGCTGGCCGTCTTCGTCGTCGACGTCTACGCCGGGCTCGCCCTGGTGCTCTTCGTCGTCTACCCGGTGCTGCTGCGCGCGCACGGCCTGGGCGTGCGGGACTTCTTCGCCGGCGTGTGGCCGGCCACCCAGCTCGCCTTCGTCTCCCGCTCCTCCATCGGCACCCTGCCGGTGACGCAGCGGGTCACCGAGGAGATCGGCGTCCCGCGCTCGTACGCCTCCTTCGCGGTGCCGCTGGGCGCGACGACGAAGATGGACGGCTGCGCGGCGATCTACCCGGCGCTGGCGGCGATCTTCGTGGCCGGCTTCTTCGGCGTCGACCTGTCGATCACCGACTACCTGCTCATCGCCTTCGTGTCCGTCGTGGGCTCGGCGGCCACCGCGGGCCTGACCGGCGCCACGGTCATGCTGACCCTGACGCTGTCGACGCTGGGCCTGCCGCTGGCGGGCGTGGGCCTGCTGCTGGCGATCGACCCGATCCTCGACATGGGCCGCACCGCGGTCAACGTCACCGGCCAGGCGCTCGTGCCGACGATCGTCGCCAAGCGCGAGGGCATCCTCGACCTCCAGCGCTACCGGCGCCGGCGTCCCGCCGCCGTGGAGGAGCCCGTCCCCGCCTGAGACCGGCTCGCTCGGCCCGCACGCGCGACGGCCGCCACCCCCGTCCGGGGTGGCGGCCGTCGTGCGTGCGGGGGCCCTCAGCCGGCGGGGGTGAGGACCAGCAGCGGCTTGGCGCCGCGGGCCGTGTCGCCCAGCAGGGCGACGAGGGTGCCGTCGGGGGCGAACGCGGCGACGGTCCCCTCGCGGGCCGAGGCAGCGGTGAACCCGCCGTGGGCGATGGTGCGCACCTCGGCCTCGTCGAGGTCGCGGACGGGGAAGAGGCGCCGGGCGACCTCGGCCAGCGGGAGCACCGACGGCTGGGCCTCGACCTGCTCCAGGGTGCGGGCGTCGTCGAGGCCGAAGGGCCCGGAGCGGGTGCGCCGCAGCGCCGTCAGGTGGCCGCCGACGCCGAGGGCCGCACCCAGGTCGCGGGCCAGGGCGCGCACGTAGGTCCCGCTGGAGACCTCGACCTCGACGTCGAGGTCGACGAAGGGCGCCTGGTCGCGCCGCGCCAGCACGCCGAAGCGGCTGACGGTGACCGGGCGCGCGGGCAGCTCGACGGCCTCGCCGCCGCGCACCCGGGCGTAGGAGCGCTTGCCGTCGACCTTGATGGCGCTCACCGAGCTGGGCACCTGCTGGATCCGCCCGGTCAGGGCCGCGAGGGCGCGGGCGAGGTCCTGCTCGCCGGTCCCGGTCGCGTCGACGGGCTCGCCGAGGGGCTCACCGGCGGCGTCGTCGGTGACGGTGGCCAGCCCCAGCCGCACGGTGGCGGTGTAGGCCTTGTCGTGCGCGACGAGGTGGGTGAGGAACTTGGTGCCGCGGTCGGCCCCCAGCACCAGCACCCCCGTCGCGGCCGGGTCCAGCGTGCCGGCGTGGCCGACCCGCCGGGTGCCCAGCAGCCGCCGGCAGCGGGCGACGACGTCGTGGCTGGTCCAGCCGGAGGGCTTGTCGACGACGAGGATCCCGTCGCCCACCGAGGGTCGGCGCCCGGCGGCCGGGGCCGCCTGCTGCGGGGAGCTCACGCGGTGCCCCCCGCGTCGCCGTGCACGTCGTGGGCGCGCGTGCGCCGCACCGGGCCGTCCTGGGGAACCACGCCGCCACGGTATCCGCCACCGCCGGGCGCCCGGGCGAGCACCCGGGCGCCGGCGGGGTCAGCGGGTGCCGTCGAGGGCGTCCGGCTCGTCGTCCTCGTCGTCCTCGTCCTCGTCCTCGTCGAGGTCGTCGTCCTCGTCGAAGTCGTCGTCGACGGGCTTCTTGTACGGGTCGGCCTCACCGGCGGGCGTGGCGCCGACCGCGAGGGCCGCGACGCGCGCGTCCTGCTCGGCCGCCTTGCTGAGCAGGTCCTCGATCTGGGTGGCCGTCTCGGGGATCTCGTCGGCGGTGAAGGTCAGCGTCGGGGTGAGCCGGATGCCGGTGCGCTTGCCGACCTCGGCGCGCAGGACGCCCTTGGCCGACTCCAGCGCCACCTTGGTGCCGGCCTTCTCCTCGTCGCTGCCGAAGACGGTGTAGTAGAGCGTGGCGTGCTGCAGGTCGTTGGTGACCCGCGCGTCGGTGATGGTGACGAACCCCAGTCGGGGGTCCTTGACGCGCTTCTCGAGCGCGTCGGCCACGACGACCTTGATCCGGTCGGCGAGCTTGCGGGCGCGGGTGGGGTCGGCCACGGGGGCTCCTGTTGCTGCGGTCAGTCGTCCGACGACAGGAACTGCCGCCGGGCGGAGAGGATCTGGAACTCGGGGTGGGCCGCGACGAGGCGCTCGCAGCGGTCGAGCACGTCGCCGCAGCGGGCCGCGTCGGGCGCCACGACGGCGACGGCCACCTCCGCCCGCCGGTGTAGGTCGAGGTGGCCGGTCTCCGCCGCGGCGACGTCGAAGGAGCGTCGCAGCTCCGCGACCAGCGGCCGGACGAGGCTGCGCTTGCCCTTCAGCGAGTGCACGTCGCCCAGCAGGAGGTCGAAGGTGAGCGTTCCGGTGAACATGCGTGAGGGGGTGGCCGCCCGGGGGGCGGGACCCGCGGGCCGCGGCACAGCACCGCGATGACGAGCCCGGTGACCGCCGCGTCCTGGCCGACGACGGCCTTGGCGACCTCCTGGCGCACCGCGCGCAGCGCCTGCCGCGCCTGCTCCACGGCCT